>NYZR01000001.1 GCA_002687255.1 Candidatus Pacearchaeota archaeon
ATCGGATTACGAATGATGGGGAGACGAGTTACTTTTGTGGGAGTAAGTGTATGACGAATGCTTTGAAGTTGAAGAGAGATAAGAGGAAGATTCGGTGGACTGAGGCGTTTCATGAGACTCGGGCAAAGAGGAGTGAACGCTCCTCTGGCATGAACAACCAAGGCCAGAGCAAGGTTGTTCACGAGAAGGCGAAGGAAAGGGTGAAGGAAAAGGAAGGAAAATCTGCGGAGAAGAATGAGGGAGGGAAGAAATAACTATGCAGTTGCCAGCGATTTTATCTAGGGGATCATCTATTCGGTCTGAGAAAGGGGGTAGTTTTGTCACACTTCCCGAGCCCTACCACGATCTTTCTCGTGTTGAAGATATTGATGGGCTTTCTCTAGCCGCCTCTGGCATCAACAGGATTTCGAATGAGGGGATTGACCCCTCACATTCTAATGGAATTCCTAAATGGATTTATGATCTTCAAGAGGGGACGTCTGGTTTTAGTGATGGACAGAGAAAGATTAACGCAGCTTATTTGAGTTCTTTTTTGTCGGATTCACTCCAAAGGGTTTATTCTATTTTTGATGATTATCAGATGTCTGTTATTGCTGATTTGATCGATCATCCTGACATGGCTGAAGAAGAAGTTTTTTCTCGAGGGTTGCATAATTTTGAAGTTCCTTCTGATCAATATGGGTGGAGGGCTACAGTAGATAAGCTTCCTGTTTTTAGAGATCAGACTAGTTTTGACCCCTTGCAACTTTCTTCTCTTGGAGGGTTAGCATCTCGTGATCGAAGATTGCAGGAGGATTTTTCTGGGCCGGATAAGATCATTTGGATGGTTGGTTTGCAGTGTGGTGAGGATCGAGATTGGACGCTTCCGCTTCTTAGGAGAGCTGCTGAAACTGGAGATTTTCTTGCTTATCCTTATGGAAAGTAATCTTCAGACAGCGAGGCACTGTGAGTGACTCGAGGTGAGAGCGAAGGAAAAGGAAGAGAGGAAGTAGTTAAATTATTCTACTGAAACGGAAAGCGGGAACTCTAGCCTGAGTTGTTTCATAACTTGTTTTAAGAGATCCATTCTTTTGCGGAAGCTCAATATTCCTACGCTTTTTACTTCATTTGTTCCCGTCTCTCTGGTTACGAACACACCTTCTTCGATTTCTTCTGTTGTTCCTTCTTGTTCAGGAGGTTCACCGAAGGATGCTTCTAAGAAGTCTCCTTCTTTGTCGTAGTAGATATCATATGTTTGGTGTTCGTTCATTTTATTTTTGTCTCTAGGTATGCTGTTGCTATGAATCCTTCTCCGTTTAAGTATTTAACTACTACGAGGAGAAATTTGTTCGGGGCTTTCAGGTTTTTGTATTGTTTGTAGTAGTATTGTATGTTTTTGTCCCGGGAGTAGGATGTTATTTTGTCTGGTGATTTTAAGGTCTCTTTGATTTCTTCCACGTATTTTGCCGTATAGCCATGTCTTTTCGTAATATGTTGCCATTGTTTTTTAGTCGTGCGGATGATTCTTCCGGTTTTGTCGGTTACTTGGAAGGTGGTGTTCGTTGTTATTATGGAGAATTGGATCTTTTTATTTATTCGGTGGGAGGTGAGGGGGCGGGTTGCTGCGAAGAAAGAAGCAAGAAGAGAAGTAGTGTTTTTGAGTAACTAAATCTTTAAGAATGAGGTTATACATTGTTTTTTATGTTGGATGGTATAAGGCAGAGGTGGGCTTTACGGAATGCTCCGGAGATTCCTTATCATGCGTTGAATGGAGGGGGGCTCGAAGATCTTAGGGGCTTTGCTCACGGTTTACCCTTGCATTTTCGTGAAAAGTTTTGGAAGGGAACTAAGCCAGCCGCTCTCGAGCGGGCTGATGCGCTCAGAGGTCTCGATTTTGTGGTGAGTGATCCTACCTGGTTTGGAGCTTGGCCTGAGAGGTATGGAGAACATGCCCATATTTTTCCTAAAGGTTATGATTTGACTGATAATAATCTTCATGACGCTTTTGTTCATGATTGCATTGGCATCCTTGATTTATGGAATTATGGTGGGTTTGATGAGGAGCCACTTTGTGTTACGTATCGGACGGGGAGGGAGTGGAATGAGGCCCAGGTAGATGCGGCTTTTGATTTTAGGGAGGTGTTAGATATGGAGGGCATTCCTTATGGTGAAGCACCTTCGAGGGATGAGGCTCAGGCTTGGAAAGGGTCTTTGGTTGCTTAGCTTTTTTTGGTTTTTTGATTGAGGGAGANTTTATCGTTGAAAAAGTTTTTTGTCAGCAAAAAACATTATATCTCGAAAACATGGTTTTCTCGACGATAAAACGAAAAAACGTGGGATAAGGTTTATAAAGCATTCTTGTCTTGGACAAGTAGGTTATTTGGTTTTTTATGGCTACTGACAAGGAAACTACAGGGAAGAAGGACTACGGATCCAAAAACGTTGAGGACAAGAAGTCCTCAGGTTCTCGATCCAAGTATGGATCTTCGAATATTAAAGTCCTAGAAGGGCTTGAAGGCGTTCGGCTTCGGCCGGCGATGTATATAGGTAGCACGAGCAAGACGGGGTTGCATCACCTTGTTTACGAAGTGGTGGACAATGCCGTGGATGAGGCGATGGCTGGGGAGTGTGATGAGATCAAGGTGACGATTCATAAAAACGGGAGTTTGCGTGTGGAAGATAATGGTCGAGGTATTCCTGTCGATACACATCCTGTATATAAGGTTCCTGCGGTTGAAGTGGTGGTGACGAAGTTGCATGCCGGAGGGAAGTTCGATAAGGGGAGTTACGCTGTCTCGGGTGGGCTGCATGGTGTGGGAATTTCTGTGGTAAGTGCTTTGAGCACGGCGATGAAAGTTGTTGTTAAACGGGATGGCAAAAAACACGAACAGGAGTATACTATTGGGAAGCCGGATTATAAGTTGAAGGTGACCGGGAAGGTAGATAAGAAGGAAACGGGGACTGCGGTGACGTTCACGCCGGATGCGAGTATTTTTTCTACGACTGCATTTGACTTTAAGGTTCTCGGAGCGAGATTCCGAGAGATTGCGTTTTTGAATAAGGGATTGAAGATTTCTTTATCTGACGAGAGGGATGGAACATCGGAGAAGTTCCATTATGAGGGAGGGATTGTGGAGTTTGTGAAGTGGGCGAATAAGTCTAAAGATGTTGTTCATAACAAGCCGGTGTATTACACGAAGACTTCTGAAGGGGTGGTTGTGGAATGTGCGGTGCAGTATAATTCTGGGTATCAGGAGAATATTTTAGGATTTGTGAATACCATTAATACGATTGAGGGCGGGACGCATGTGGTTGGGTTTCGAACGGCGTTGACGAGAGTTATCAATGAGTATGGGAAGAAATCTGGGTTGTTAAAGAACGGGGGTGTGACTGGGGATGATACTCGAGAAGGATTGACTGCGGTTATTTCTGTTCGAGTGCCGGAGCCGCAGTTCGAGGGACAGACGAAGACGAAGTTGGGGAATAGTGAGGTGAAGGGAATTGTTGAGAGGATTTCTGGGGCCTTGATGGCTCAGTTCTTTGAAGAGAATCCAGGGGATGCGAAGAAGGTTGTCTCGAAGGCCATGGAGGCTCAGAAGGCTCGGGCGGCGGCGAAGAAGGCTAAAGATTTAGTGAGGAGAAAGCATGCGTTTTCCGTGGGCGGCCTGCCTGGGAAGTTGGCTGATTGTTCGACGAAGAAGGCAGAGGGGACAGAGTTGTATATTGTCGAAGGGGACAGCGCTGGGGGGACGGCGAAGCAGGCAAGGGATAAGAATTATCAGGCGATTCTTCCTCTTCGTGGTAAAATACTGAATGTGGAGAAGGCTGCTCCTGTGAAAGTTCTTGGCAGCGAGCAGATTATGAATCTGATCACGGCGGCGGGGACGGGGATTGGGGATGACTTTACCCCGGAGAAATTGAGATATGAGAAGGTGGTGATCATGACGGATGCGGATGTTGACGGGGCTCACATCAAGACGTTGTTGTTGACGTTCTTCTATCGATTTATGAAAGATCTTGTGGAGCAGGGGAAGGTGTATGTTGCGGTGCCACCGTTGTATCGTGTTCGGAAGAGGAAGGATCATTATGTGTATTCTGAGGAGGAGCTGAAGGTGTTGACGAAGAAATTGGGGAAGACGCAGGTATTGCGGTTTAAGGGGCTCGGAGAAATGAATGCCGAGCAGTTGTGGGAGACGACGATGGATCCGAAGAAGCGATTGATGAAGAAGGTGACGATTCGGGATGCGGCTCGGGCTGATGAAGTGTTCTCTGGATTGATGGGGGATGATGTGGATGCGAGGAAGGTATTTATTGCGGAAAGGGCGCAGGAGGCTGAGATTGATGTCTGATTTCTCTGGGTTAAATCTAGGAGATATTCTTTCCGAAGAGTCTTTCAGTTCTTATAATCTTTATCCTCTTCGTTATGTGGGGCCCTATACTGAGTATTTTGATGGTTCTGACGCAAAGCATGTTTCCCCTAATTATCTTATGGAGCGATTGTCAGGAGATATGCTTCGACTTTGTGCAGTGATTCACAGAGCTCCTCTGGAGGTAAAAAATGACGCCTAAACAAGTCGACGAATCTAAAGCACAGGAAGAAGTAGAAAAGGGCGAGGAGCAGCGGCGAGAGAAGGATCAGATCGGGGATGAGAAGGGGGTCGCTGGGGCGGAGATCGTGGAGGAGATGGAGAAGTCTTTCTTGGATTATGCGATGTCGGTGATTGTGGATCGGGCTTTGCCGAGCGTTGAAGATGGGTTGAAGCCGGTGCATCGAAGGATCTTGTGGGCGATGCATCAAATTGGTTTGGATGCGAGCAAGAGCACGAGAAAGTCGGCGGCGGTTGTGGGTGAGGTGTTAGGGAAGTATCATCCTCACGGGGATCAGGCAGCGTATGATGCTCTTGTTCGGATGGCGCAGAACTTTTCGTTGAGGTATCCTCTTGTGCACGGACAGGGTAATTTTGGAAGTATGGATGGGGATGCGGCTGCTGCGATGAGATATACGGAAGCGAAGTTGAGTAAGATATCCTCTACATTATTACAAGATATTGAGAAGAAGACGGTTCCGATGAGGGGGAACTTTGATGATACGGAAGAAGAGCCGGGGGTGATGCCAGGGATGTTGCCGAATTTGTTGTTGAATGGGGCTACTGGGATTGCGGTGGGGATGGCGACAAATATTCCTCCGCATAATTTGGGAGAGGTGTGCGATGCGATTGTTCAAGTCATTGATAAGCCTAAGGTTGATGTTGGTGATCTTGCGAAGATTGTGACCGGGCCCGACTTTCCAACAGGGGGCGAGATTCAGAGTGCTGGCTTGAAAGAGATGTATGAGACTGGGAAAGGAAGAGTTGTGATGAGGGGGAAGGTTAAGATTGAGGAGAAAAAAGGGAGACAGATCATCGTTGTAACTGAGATTCCTTATCAGACGAACAAGTCAGACTTTGTTTTGAATATCGCTCGTTTGGCGACAGAGAAGAAGTTGCCGGATGTTTCTGATTTGAGAGATGAGTCTGCGAAGGAGAAAGTTCGTGTGGTTATTGAGTTGAAGAAAGGGGCCACTCCGACTTATACTCTCAACAAGTTGTATAAGCTGACGAAGTTGCAGAGTAATTTTGATGTGAATCTTCTTGCTCTGGTTGGTCATCAACCGAAAGTGCTGAATTTGAAGCAAGTGCTTGAGGAATATGTGAAGCATAGAAAGATCGTGGTTCGGAAACGGGCTGAGTTCGATCTGAAGAAGGCTGAAGATCGGTTGGAAATTGTTGAAGGGTTGTTGAAGGCGTTGAAGCAGATCGATAAGATCATTGCTTTCATTAAGAAGAGTGCGAATTCTAGTGATGCTCTTGCTGGTTTAGTGAAGAACTTTTCGTTGAGTGAGAGACAGGCGAAGGCTGTTTTGGAAATGAGGTTGTCTGCTTTGACTCGTCTTGAAGCTGGTAAGTTGGAGAAGGAAGCTAAGGAATTGAGGACAGTGATTGAGAAATTGAAGAAGTTGTTGGGGAGTGATCAGGAAATCTTGTCGGTTATTAAGTCTGAAGTTCGAGGGTTGAAGAAGGAGTATGATGATGGACGAAGGACGAAGGTTGTGAGATCGATGTCGGAGATTTCGGAGCAAGATATGGTGGAGAAGAAGGACATTGTGGTGTTGTTGACTGATAGTGGATACATCAAGAGGGTGGATGTGAAGACATATCGGGAGCAGAAGCGAGGGGGGTCTGGGGTGACGGGGGCTGGATTGAAGGAGGAAGATTTTGTGAGGCAGTTAATCACCTGTTCTACACATGATTATCTGCTGTTCTTTACGAATCGGGGCAGAGTTTATTGGTTGAAGGCGCATGAAGTTCCAGATAGTGTGCGGGCAGGGAAGGGAAGGGCCTTGGCTAACGTTTTGTCTTTACAGGCTGAGCAGATTGCGAATGTGATGGCAGTTGACAACTTCGATGAGGGATCACTGTTCTTTGCGACGAAGCAGGGCATGGTAAAGAAGGTTCCTGCTGAGAGTCTTTCTAGGCCTCGGTCTACTGGAGTGAGGGCGATGAACTTGCCTGATGATGGGTCTGATGTTTTGGTTAATGTGTTGCGTGTTCAGGATTCTGACGAAGTGTTGTTGGTGACTAAGAAAGGGCAGTCTATCAGATTTGTTTCTGATGATGTTCGGTCGATGGGCCGTGCTTCGTATGGGGTGAAGGGGATTGATTTGGCGAAAGGGGACGAGGTTGTTGGAGCGGAGGTTGCTTCGGGGAAGGCTAATGAGACCTTGCTTGTGGTTGCTCAGCGTGGTTCGGGTAAAAGATCGAAGTTGGAAGATTATCGGAAGACTCGAAGAAGTGGTAAAGGAGTTGTTACGATGAAGACTTCTGCTAAGACTGGTGATATTGTCGGGGCTTTGAGTGTTGATGGGAAGGATTCGGTGATCGCTACGACGTCGAAAGGGATGGTTATTAGGGTTGGGATGAAGGATTTGAGAGTTATGGGGCGGGCTACTCAGGGTGTGAAGGTGGTTAAGTTGAAGGAGGGTGATCGGGTTGTTGACGTCGTGAAAGTTCCAAGAGACGACGGGAACTTTCCCGGGCCTGAATCGCAAGAAAGGAACTAGCTGAGAGTTGCGATTCAGACGTTGCTGAGGCAAGCTCAGCAGGCACTCGCTGCTCGGACTGTTGAGCGCAGCTTCGTATGTGGTGAGGGTTCCGAGGGATGATGATGTTCCTAAGGTTGAGGAAACTTCCGGGGAATAGGTTTTTCTTTATATGTTTTCTAGTGCAGGTTTGTTTATAAGGTTTTGAGGGGTTGTTTTGTGATGTCTAGTGAGGAGAGAGGGACTGCTGTGATTTTGGGTGCTAATGGGAGATTGATGAGTAAGAATTTTATGGTTCACGTTCAGGAGAGGCAGGAGGAGTTTCCTTTGGATCTTGTTGGTTTGGATATTGGTGAGCCGCATGAAGAATTATATCCTCAGAATGGTTTTGCTAGGTGGGTTGATGCGGATATGATTGCTCCTTCTCAGGAGGCTAAGGATGTTTTGCGAGAGGCTAGAGCAGTTTATCATTCTATTATGGCTTCTGAGAAGGGTGGAGACCACTTTAGTGTTCAGCTGAATACTATGATGAATACTCTGAAATTCATGGATCCCCGTGCTCGATTAGGTTATGCTGGTTCTAATTCTGCAATTAGGGGCTACACCCTTGTTGCAAATCTTGGTAGGGGGCAAAAGGCGATTCCGGCTGAATTTGATTCTTACGGTTTCTCAAAGAAGTTTAATGAAGATTTGGTTCAGGAGCATTGTGAGCTGGATTTGAGGAGGAATGCTGTTGGGTTTAGGATTACTCATCCTGATAAAGGCGGCTGGGAGCGATCCCATATGGGGCATCAGGACTTTGGTGAGTCGATTTTGCAGTCTTTGATTGTTTCTAGTGAACAGCTTTTTGCTGATTGCGAGGATGATGTGCAGCATACTATTCTGCAATTGTGTCATCCAGATGCCTTGCATAATGCCAACACGAGGGAAACACAAAGAGCTCTAGGTTATGAGTGTCAGCATCCTCCTGATTGGACAAAAAAGTAATTCTTAGAAATTAATAGCGCCAGTCATAATGACTTTTCTGGCTGTTGTAGTGCGGTTTGTAATAGTAGTTTGAGGTGTAGTCTTTGTGGGCATCGCCGCCGTGGTAGTAGTATCGGCTGTTCTTTTGGTATTGATTAGGGTTGTAGTATTGGTTGCCCCAGTATCCTGTGTTTCGGTTGTTCCCGTAATAGTTGCTTGTGTATTTGTTTCCGTAGTAGCCGTAGTTATTTTGCGAGTTTGGTCGGTAGTCTTTGCTGATGACGACGGTTTTGTCGTAGCCGTAAGGATGGTAGTTGACGCTTTTTTGGTAGGTCTTGGTGTAGGATTGGTGCGTGTTTTCAAAGCCATAGTTGTGCGGTGTGAAGTAGGAGTAGGCTGAGACGACGTTGATTGCGAGGATGATTGCTAGAAGGGTTGTTGCGAGTAAGAGTAGCTTCTTGTTCATGGTTTCTTTTGTGTGTTTGGGTTTTTAAGGGTGGTGGTGGGTTTTTGTCTGAGGGAGTGGTAAAGTATAAATAGAAGTAGTGATTCTAGTTTTCATGGTAGAAGAAAGTGACATCCACCGAATTCCACGAAAGGTATCGGACGTATCGCCAGGATTTTTTGATTCTTTCTCGGCGGCATAAGGGTTTTCGTGCGTTGAGGTATGGTTCGTGTTTGACGGATAAAGAAGAACGTGAGTTGCAGCAGCGGAGACGCTGGCTCTCAACGGCTGCAGGTATTGCTTTTGGTGTGGGGGAGTCTGAATTCTTCAAGAAGTGTGTTGATCTTGAGATGAGGATGGCTAGGTATTATTATAGGCATCTTAGCAATAGTTTTTCTATTGACAAAGTTTAAAAACCGTTTTAGACATGAGAGGCTGTAGCCCCGGTAGTTTAATGGCTAGAATATGGCCCTGTCGAATGCCTTTGTTGGTATGCGGATCGGCCAAGACCCGTGTTCGATTCACGGTCGGGGCGTCACATAGGTATGAGGGTTCTCCACCTGCGGAGGAGACTTCTTGAACCTGGAGATGTCTCGGTCAGGGCGTTTTTTTCTTCGATGGAAAACTATTTGAACCCGTATTTCTCTAGGATTTTATGGAGAAGCTAGAGAAGAAAAACAGAATTAGAAAAAGGGCAGAAGAGATTAAGCCTTATAGATGTAAATATTTGATTGCGGTTATTGAGAATCCAAAGGATATGAAAAATATTGGCACCATTATAAGAAACGTGAATGCTTTGGGTGTTGAAAAAACATATATCGTGGATCCGAAGCGTGCTCTGCCTGACGGTTGGGAGAAGATGAGGGAGAAGGGGCCTCTTTTTGGAACGTCTGTTTCGGCGGTGAAATGGAGTTTTGTTAAAAGATTTGATAGCACTGAAGATTGCATTGCCCATCTGGAAAAGAATAATTTTGTTTCCATTGTGACCTCTCCCCATAAGAAAGGAAATAAGAATGTGATCTTGCATGAGGGAGACTTTACAAAATATACTAAGTTGGCTGTGTGGTTTGGAAGCGAGTCTCAGGGCATAAGTGACCTTGCTGTAAAACATAGCGACTTGTGTGTGAATCTTCCCATGTTTGGTATGATCGAAAGTTTGAACTTGGGGACGACTTCGGGAATTGTTTTATATGAAATTACCAAGCAGAGGAGGGCGTATCAGAGGAAGTATGCTTATAGGAATAAACGTGGGAGAAGGTATGTTGCCTAAGGTTTTCAGTTGACTACCTATATCTCCCTCATAACTTAGTCACATGCAAAAGAAAAGATGTCCGTGGCAGTTGGGGGATGAAATGTCTCTCGCATTAATTCTTCAAAAGGCTAGTCGCTGTTCAGTTCGGAGTCTGGCCGTCCGTCATAGCCAAGCATGTCATTTGGCGAAACGTCATACAGACGACAAATCCCGTACAACGTCGGCAGACTGGGTAAGCTCCTAGCCGTTTCGAAATTTGAGATCTGTTTATCAGTCACCCCAATAAGGTCGGCGAGCTTTTGTTGCGAATGCCCTTGCTTCATTCTGCACTTGTAAAGGTTCCCACTGAATTTTTCAGTCAATTCTTTCCGTATCCTCGCCAAATCCATCGCCATCCGTGGATTTTTATCTTTATCAATGCATCGATATGTATGGCCTCCCCTTCCACGCACCCCCACATATGGAGCTACAGACGCTTAGCGTACGCAGACTATCACTGTCGCACGATGCTGCACGTAGGCAGGAAAGGTTTTCTCTGTCGGAGATGGAATGGTTTTTGGTTGGTTTCTGCGAGCGAGGGCGAGGCTTATCGGAATGTTTCTTATGAGAAAGAAGCTTATGCTAAAGAGAAAACTCTCAAGCTTCCAAAAAAGTTAACGTGATCTTACTTACAGTCCTAGAAACTTAAGCAGACCGTAGATGACATAGGCAGGCCAGACCAGGGCTTTCAGGACTCCGAGGACGCCCATCCAGAAGCCTGTTGAGGTTTGGATGAAGTAGATTGCTGAGCCGATGAATCCGAGGCCGTAATAGCAGCCGCCTTTGCCGCAGCTCCTTGTTGAGCATTTTACTTTTTCTGATGAGGGTTTTGTTTTCTTTGGCATGGAGTGTTGAGGAGTTTGGAGTTTAAATATGGTTCGGTATTACAATAATCCTTAAAAAGTATGGGGAGTCTCCAGGTGTATGTCTTTCGCTGAGAGGATAGAGAGTATGGGTATTGAGGAAGTTCCTGCACTAAAGGCTGCTGCGGTGATGGAGTATTTTGGAAGACGTCAAGAAGAGGAGGACTTTCCTGCGACTCAAAGGATTGCTATGATTTGGGCGGGTATGAGGGTCTCTGGGGTTGATCCCCATGTTCAACGTGGGGCTGTTCATCACACCAATCCTGCGAGTTTGTTAGATGGTGAAGATCTGCAGAATTACCATGAGCTGGATAGTGTTGGTGTTGCAGTCTGTGTTCAAAGAGGCTTACTGAATACGTGTGAAGAGACAAAGTATGCTCTTTCTGCTACTGGTTTAGAATTTATTCAAGGAGATGTTTGATTTTCTGATCGTCCCCAAGTCCACTTTGGAGGTTCGCCGGTTTTGTAACCAATGGCGATGAGAGCTGCGATGGAAAGAATGAGGATCCAGATGAATGTGGTGGGGTTTCCGTTGTTTTCTAGGGAGAATCCGGCTTTGATGAGGATGAGGATGAAGGCTGTGAGGACAAAGAAGCCTTCTTTGGTTGCTGGGGCCCAGCCCCAACCGTAGAGCTTGCGTTTGAACCAGTAACCTTTTGGGTTGTCTTTCAAGTATGCTATGTAGTTTCTGAAGGTGTATTTCATTTCCTGATGAGGGATTTTGAGTTGATAAGTGTTTGTTTGGTCGTTGGTTCGGGAAGAAGAGATGAGAACAAAGTATATAAGCTCGGACTTTCATTGCCCCTCATGGGGGTGAACAAGAAGATTTCTTTTAATTTGTCCCCGAGTAGTCTGAATATTTTCTTCAAGAGTCCACTGTTGTTTTATTTGCAGCATGTTGCGAAGGTGCCTGAAGATACGAAAGTTCCGGTGTGTTATGGTTTGTCGGGAAATATTGTGCATACTTGTTTAGAAAAATATGCTAAGGGGGATCTGAGTAGGGATGGGTGTATATGAGGTTTGCTGAGAAGTGGGATCGTTGTAATTTGGGATCTCATCGGGATGTGAAAGGGAATGTTCTGGACAAGCAGGAATATCTTAAGGCGTTGTTGGAAGGGCTAAGAATTGTTGAGGAGCACGAGGAGCACTTGTGTGAGGAGATGATTTCTTTTCCGTTTGCTGAGAATCCTGAGATGAAGATTGGGATCAAGGGGATTATAGATTTACAGGCGAAGAGAAAGGGTTCTGCTGGGCCGAGAGTGGTGGATTATAAGACGAGCAACAGCGTGAATACGGGGAAGGACTTTAAGCGGCAGGCGTTGTTTTATAATTATCTTATTCATAAGAAGAAAGATATTCTTCCAGAGAAGACGTCGTTTTATTATCTTAAGTTGGGGGTTGAGAAGGTGTATGAATTTTCTCATGAGGATTTGCAGAGATTTGAAGCTGAGCTCGGAGAAGTTGCTGATAGGGTGTTGTCTTACGGGAAATCGATTGGAAAGTATCCTGCAGGGGATGTGCATGATTTGTTTAATAGTAGGAAGCTGGCTTGTTTGAGGGAGTTGCATAGAAGGAACTTTTTGGTTAATCCTGGAGAGTTTGTTCAGGCGACTCTCTAGCCGTAGAGAACAGCTCCGACAACCACAGAAATATGCATGACGATCCACGTTGCATAGCTGATGATGAGAGGCTTCTCACGGTGGACGATGCCGTAGCTGAGCCAGATGAGGGCGAAGAACAAGAACGAGGCCCAGGTTACTACGGAGACGCCGGAGGCGTCTTTGAGGATCCAGATGTTGTAAATTTGAGGGAGGGTCATCAAGGGCATGATGAATGCTACTGCGAAGATGATCTTGTCGAGGAATTTCTTGATGCCTTTTTGGGAGGGGAACTCTTCTCCTTTTCTTTTTCGGATGTGTTGGTGGGGGTGGTGGTGCATGGTTTAAGCTGTTAAAGCAAAATTTAATATTCTTTCTGTTGTTGAGGGTGTCTCTATCAATTGGTCTCCCCTGTTTTCTTTTATCATCTTTTCTGCTATCTTTAATTTTCTCTCTAGCTCTGCTCTTTTTTCTTGCGTTCCCTTGCTTCTTTCTATTTCCTGAGGTAAAAGAACAAGGGGCACTTGTGGTGCGTTCGTGTCTCTTCTTAATGAGTGATAGGTTCTGCTCACTTCAAAGTATGTTTTCAGCCAGCCTCTTTCGTAACTGGCGTCTGCGTGTGCTTGAAAAGTCTCATGGTGTTCTGCTATCTTTTCGGGAGTGCTTGTGTCTAGCTTGCCTCTTCTTCTTTTAACCATTATTTCTCGTTCGAAAAGATTTTTGAATACTGTTAGTTGGTATTGTTGGGGGTTATTCATATTTCTTTTTAGAAAGATAGGTTTAAATAGCTACCTCTGTCGGGATTAGTGTTAGCGTCCTAGAGCATAACAACTCACAGGGATGCGCTCTAGGAGAACTTGATTCTTCTTTAGGAAATACGATGGAAACATTTACGAAGTTAGGACTGAGCAAGGAAGTTACGTCTGTTCTAGCCAGGCTTGGTTTTTCTGAGCCGACAGAGATTCAGGAGAAAGCGATTCCTCTTGCTTTGGAAGGGAAGGATATTATTGGGGGTTCTGCGACGGGGAGTGGGAAGACGCTTGCTTTTGCTTCGCCTATTTTGGAGAAGTTGGCTCCGAGTGGGAAGGTTGGGGCGTTGATCTTGACGCCGACTCGGGAGTTGGCCGAGCAAGTTGCTGGTTCGATTCGTGAGTTTGGGGAAGAGAAAGGTCTTGTGGTGAGCACCGTGTATGGTGGTGTGGATATGGAGAAGCAGATTCGTGCTCTGAAGAGGACTGATGTGGTTGTTGCTACGCCGGGGCGATTGCTGGATCACATGGAACGGGGGACTGTTGATTTGTCTGGCGTTCGGTTTCTTGTGTTGGATGAAGTGGATAGGATGTTTGATATGGGCTTTTATGAGGATGTTGAAAAGATTTTGCAGGTCTGCCCTCGGGAACGGCAGACAATGTTGTTTTCTGCTACGGTTTCTTGGGAAGTGAAGAATTTGGCGAAGGAACATAGCAAGGATGCGGTTGAAGTTTCTGTTGAGAATACTGTTGATCCTTCGTTGTTGAAGCAGGAGTATTATGATGTGCCTCAGAATGTGAAGTTTTCTTTGTTGGTTCATTTGTTGAAGAAGGAGGATGCGGGGTTGGTGATGGTGTTTTGTGATTCTCGAAGGAATGTTGATTTTGTTGCAGGGAATTTGAATAAGCAAGGAATTGAGGCGCATACGATTCATGGGGGAATGTCGCAGGATAAGCGGTTGAAGGTTTTGAAAGGCTTTCATTCAGGGGGTGTCAATGTGTTGGTTTGCACGGATGTGGCTGCTCGAGGATTGGACATCAGTGGGGTGAGTCACGTTTATAATTATGATCTGCCGAATGCGAAGGATGATTATGTGCATCGGATTGGAAGAACAGCGAGGGCGGGCGCTGAGGGGAAGGCGATTGCGATTTTGTCGGCGAGGGATTATAAGAAGTTTCAGTCTATATCGGATGGAGAAGGGTTTGTTGTGGAGAGGAAGAAGTTGCCTAAGTTGCAGAGGGTTCATATTGATACGAGTTTTGGTTCGAGGGAGCGAGGGAGTTCTCAGGGGAGGTTTACTGGTGGGCGTGGTCGTGAGGGCGGGGTTTCTAGGGGTGGTGGGTTTGGCGGTGCTAGTCGTGGTTCTTCTTCTGGTGGATTTTCTGGAGGTTCTCGGGGGAGTTCTGGAGGTTCAGGTTTTGGGCGGGGCGCTTCACGTAGTGGGGGTTCTCCACGTAGTGGTTCTGGTTTTTCTAGGGGTGGTTCTGGAGGGAGGCCTGGTGGTTTTGGTAGAGGTGGTCGTGATCGGCCGCAGGCAGATAGGGGAAGAGATAATGTAAGAAGGGGCAGCAGTGGGGATCGTCGTGGAGGTGGTTCAAGGTATTCTGGTCATGAGCGTGGTGGTGGGGCTCAAAGGAGTTCTTTTGGTGGCGGACGTCGTGAGAGCGGTGGTCGTGGGTTTGGGGGTTCGGGAGGTTCTCTTGATCGGGGGAGAGGTTTTGGTTCTCGAAGTGGAGGCTCGGGAGAGCCTCGGAGATTTAGCGATGGAGGAGGTTCAAGAGGGGGCGATTTTAGAAGGCCTAGAAGTGGAAGTTTCCAGAAGAGAGGGAGTGATGAGTCTGAGGGACGTGGTTCTCGTGGAGGGGGAAGATTTGGCGGCGGTTCTGAAAGGAGTTCTGGAGGGCGTAGAGGATTTTCTGGTAATCGTGGTTCGGGTTCTGGGGGTTCTAGTTCTGGAGGAAGTCGTGGCGGTTCGGGGCAGCGTGGTGGGTTTTCTGGTAATCGGGGGCAAAGAGGGCCAAGAGGGGAGAGGAAAGTTTTTGGAAGAGGTGGGTTTAGTCGGGGAAGGAATAAGCGGTAAGATTAGTTCTGAGTTTCTTTAGACTTCGCTACTAAATCGGAAGAAGATTGAATTTTATCACCGAGGCCGTGGATGATTTCTATATTGTGTTCTTTACATGTGGCTGCTTCGGGGATTTCGTGGCTGTATCGGTCGCCGCCTTTGGCGAAGATGTCTGGCTTGATGAGGGCGAGAGTTTCGCATTGGGTTTGATCTATGTCGACGCTTTCTACGACTTCGTCGACGAATTTGAGAGAGCTGATAATCTTCATACGTTCCTTGCAGGGCATAAATTCGTGTCCTTTCTTTTGAATAGCTTGGCTGGTGTTGTTGACGACTACGACGAGTTTGTCACCGAGGGCTTTGGCCTTTTCCATGAGTTCGATGTGTCCTACGTGGAGCGGATCGAAATAGCCGCTCGTTACGACAGTCACAGGTTTTTTTGGTTCCATGGTTTTTCGTTCAGGAGGTTTTCCTTCTGATAGTGGTTGCAGGATGTTCCTGCGTCAGGAAAGCAAATGAAAAAGATAAATAAAATAAAAAAATCGGCAAGCTGCGTTTATGCAGCTTTGGAATAATCAACGTCGCCGGCTTCTCCGTTAGCGCCGTTATCGGCGTTTGCGTTGTCACCAGCTGGTGCGTCGTTATGGCCACCAGAATGGCCGCCTTCGCTACCGCCTTGCGGTCGTGCTTCGTTTACAGTCATCTCTCGTCCTTCTACGTCTTTGCCGTTCATTGCTTCAATGGCTTTGTCGCCATCAGCATCATTCTCGAAGGTAACGAATCCGAATCCACGTGATCGACCGGAAAATCGGTCTGTAATCACAGCAGCTTCTGATACTTCGCCGTGTTCTGAAAAGATCTGTTTAAGATCTTCAGACTTAACGCTGAAGGGAAGATTCCCTACAAACAGTTTCTTGCTCACTTTCTATATCCTCCTGTCAGTTGTGTCTCTCCCTTGTGGGAGATGAGATGGTTGGGAAGAGAGGGTATATAAGGTTATGCATTTATGATAATATATGGCGAAGCAAATCGNTGTGATGCGGATGGCGGAGATACATGCGGGTGTGTTTGGGTTTGTGGGTTTGGTGTTGGGGGTGTTGTATGGTCTTGGGGGCCTTTTTGTTGATTTGTTTACGACCGGGTTGAATGCTGGTTCGGTGTTGGCTTTGGGTGCTGTTGTTGCTATGCCGTTGTTGGGTGCGGCGTTTGGGTTTGTCTTGGGGTTGTGTGTTGGTCTTGTTTGGAAGTTGGTTCCGGAGAAGATTAGTTTCTAAGTTGTTTTCCACAGTTCGTCAAAGATTTTCTTTTGCGTTTCGTAGTATTCTTTATTTCTGATGAGGAGACCGTAAGGGTTGCCTTTCTTGTAGGTGATTATTGCAATCTCCCCGTTAAAGATGTATATCGTGCTATCAAAATTGAAATCTTTTAGGTATTTTATTTTTCTGTGGCTTTCTTCAAAAGATAGCTTCTTTAGCCATTTCTTTGTCCATTCACTATCTTCCGTTAGCACTTTTAGAGGTATCTTTTTGTTTATTCTGAGTTTGACATTTTCTTCTAGAAATTCTTGGAATAACTGTCCGACTCTTTTTGACCAGAAGGACTTTATCTCTTCTTTTTGGGAGATTAGCCTTCTGAAGAGATTGAAGACGGCAAAATGTCCTTTGAACTCTAGCATTTCTGTTTCGTCTTCTTTCGATTTCTCTACCTCTTTTAGTTTTTCTATCTCTTTTTTTGAATCGAGATATGCTTTCTCTATGAGTATTTCTAACTGTTCTAGCGGAGCTGCCTGATATATTTTCTTTGAACTTTTTGATTGCAGAATCACACCTTTTTTAATCATTTTTTCTATGAGATCGTAACAGAATGTTCTGTTGAAGGATGTTTTGTGAGAGATTTCTAATACACTCTGTGGGCCCCCTTTCAGGAGCGTTTCGTATATCATTTCTTCTTTCTCTGAGAGATCTAGAAGTCTGAATAGTTCTTCTGTCATTCCTTGATAGGGTTTCCTTCCTTTTTAATCTTTTCGTCTCTCCCCAGACAACAATCATTGAAATAGTGCACGATGTCGATTTCTCTATGCATCAGATAGCATTGTTAGAGAACGGAACTCCCTTTGTGGAGCTAGAGGAAGGAGATGATAGGTCTTACTCTAAACTTTTTTCTGCTTGTCCGGAATTGTCATTTAATAGAGAGACGTATCGTTGTCTTTTTTCATGTCCTGATGTGAAGCTCAGGTCTTTAGTCGATGGGGAGGATCTTGTGGCTTTTCTTGGCGAGCAGAAAGATTATGAGATGGAATACTGGGACTCTCACGATCAAAAAACTTCTGTGAAATGTAACTATCTTTTCTCTGCTTTTGCTGATCCTTCTCTTAGGAAACGTGGGAAGATTACTCATTTGCTTGATCTCACTCTTAAACTTAGTTCTGAGAAGAGTTTTGGGGCTAGATTACTAGGTGACGGGGTAAGTCCTTTTTCTGTTAAACCAGGAAATAAAGGCCTTATTCAAATTTTGGAATCACGAGGTTTTGAGATGATTGGTTACAAACAAGAGCATGGCGGGAGAGTTTATTTAAGGGGGGACAATGAAAGACCAAGTTAGTATTTACCAAGACTATTCTTGTTCTTATGACCTGTTGGATGAGCATGTTTCTTGTTATCAAGAATTGAGAGATGCCCATTTAGATGCCTTGCTTTCTTCTGATCAGGAAGGCAGGATCTTGGATTTTGGATGCGGAACTGGAAATGTTACAATTCCTTTGTTGGAGGCTGGAAGAGAAGTGGTTGCATTGGATACAAGTGAAGATATGCTGCGTTTTTTGAAGTCAAAATCTGAAGGTCTTGTGGGTCTGACCTTGTTCGAAGAGAATATCTGTGACCTTTCCTTAGGATGTTTGGGTGAGAGGTTCTCTTCAATTACTATGATGAATGTTTTGTATCATTTGGGGGATCCTGAGAAATACCTGAGAAAATTTTATGGTCTGTTGTCTGATGATGGAAGGGTCTTTGTGTCTGGCCCGTCTAGAGGGATTGATGTCGATGGATTATATGAACGTGTGAAGGCGGATTTATCTGACGGTGTTTTTGAGAGGTATCGGAACGATTTTCTTTCGATCTATGAAGCAAATAAAAAATTGGTTGCTTCTGCCGCCCTCTATGATGGGGGTTCTCTCAAGGAGTTGTGTGGGGGGCAAGGATTTTTGATGGAGTCATATGATGATTCTTTTTATTATGGGAATAATTATTTTGCAGTGTTTAGGAAGTGATAGCTTTCTTCACGAGTTTTTTCATTTTTTGGTGTCACTTGGCAAGATATTGAAGAGGGTATTTAAGCGTGGCGTGAACGGTGTTTACATTGAGGAAGGTTTAAAACCTTTGATGACTCTTTGTGCGAGAGGTGAAGAGAAGTGATAGTTATCAATTTTAAAAATTGGAAGACTGGAAAAGAGGTGTTGCGGTTAGCGAAGGATGTCCAGCATTATTTTGGGAAAACTGATGATGTTGTTCTTTGTGTGCCGGCGACGGAGATTGGACGGGTGGGTGATGCGGTGGAGCTGGATGTGTTTGCGCAGCATGTTGATCTTGTGAAGAAGCCCGAGTCGACGGGAAGTGTCGGTGTGAAGGCGGTGAAGGCGGTTGGTGGTCTGGGGACGTTGATTAACCATTCTGAGAAACGGTTGGGATGGAAGGAGGTGACGGCATTGATGCAGGAGTGTGCTGATTTGGGCGTTCGGGCGTTGGTGTGTGTGAAGACGTATCGGGAGGCGAAATGGGTCTCGAAGCAGACCGTTCGGCCGTGGGGTGTGGTGTATGAAGGAGGGAGTTTGTTTTTTGCTGAGAAGGCGTTGACGGGCTCTCGGGAGAAAGAGATTAAGGCGTTTGCTGACTTATTTAAGGAGAGTGAGGTGAAGGCGTTGTGTGGGGGCGGCCTTTTTACGTTGAAGGATATTAAGACGGCGTTGGATGTTGGGTGTGATGGTGTTGTTTTGGATTCTGCTATTGCGAAGGTGAAGAAGCCGGAGCGGTTTTTGAAGGGTTTGGCTTTGTTGGGTTAGTCTAGGGGTATTCCTTGTTTCTTTTGATTAGCTGATGTGGGATTTGTTTATCATCTTAGCATCTTTCTCAGTTCTTGGAGGAGGCCTTCTCTTCGTTGGTCTGGTGTTATGATGTTGTCGCTGATGAGTCCGTTGTCTACCAATGTTCCGGTAAGGTTTTCTAGGGGGAGTTCTATGATTTTGTGGTTAGCGTAATCTTGTGTATGACTGTATTTCCAGTGGCGGTCAGCGATGATCCAAGAGGATGTCGGGTTTTTTTGTAGCTCTCCTTGTTCTGTGTGGGATATAGTTCCTTCGTAACCAGACTGTCTGATCCATCGTTCTACCCATTCTGAAGGGCCTGTTGGTATTGGATCTTTCCCTTTTTTCTTCCTTCCTCTGTTTATGCTTTTTTGCAAGCTTTGATCCATGAGGAAATTTCCTGTTCTTTCATGACAAGCCCCATAGAAAGGGTGGTGATCTTGAAGGGTTTTTGCAACGATCTGGATTTCTTCTGGTGTTTCTCTTGAAAGTGCGTCTGTAAGGAGCCTTCTTATCAATCCTCCTTGATTATTCATAGCCTGCATACTGTCATCTACATATGTGCTTTCTGGACTAGTTAGATTATAATCGTGATACACTTCGCCATATCTTGGAGGATTGTCTAGATCTTGTTCGCCGTTTAGACACCCCGTGATGGCTTCACCATAAATATTATCTAGGCTTACTACTCTTAGCTCCCTTTGGTCTTTCCTGAGTCTTTTTGCTAATGCTCTTCTGGTTGTGTTGTCTGTGATTACAAATGATTCTCTTAGATGTGGAATTAGTTGATCTGTCGATATTTTATCTTCTGGTGTTCCAGCAGGATTGGTTATGGTTTCTACTTTGTAATTATCTTCACGGAGTTTCTGTGCAATGTAGGGGGCATCTGCTGCGTATATCTGGTTCTCCCGGAATGCTAAGGTAATGTTTTTTTGTGTTTTCATTTTGCTTCTTTGTAGTGGTATCAAAATAAGTGGGTATATAATATTTGAGCCCCCCATAAGGGGGATTGATGGAAAGAGTTAAATAGTGTTCTTGTGGTGTGTGGTGATGGATATGGCATTGTTGAAAGATCTTGGTTTGACGGATTCTGAGGTTAAGGTTTATTTGGCTTTGTTGGAGTTGGGTTCGACTACGAAGGGGCCTATTGTGGAGCGATCTGGTGTTGCGTCTAGCAAAGTGTATGAGTTGTTAGAGAAGTTGGCACAGAAGGGTTTAGTTTCTGAGGTTATTCAATCAGGGGTGAAGCATTTTGAGGCCGCCCCGCCGGCGAGGATTATGGATTATGTGAAAGAGAAAGAAGCTAGGCTCGAGGAGCAGAAGGTGGCGCTTGAGGCCTTGTTGCCGACTTTAGAAAGTAAGCGGTCGCTTGTAGGTGTGGGTTCAGAAACTCAAGTGTTCAAAGGGATGAATGGGGCGAAGACGGCTTTCGATGATATCTTGCAACAGCTCAAAAAAGGAGAGGGGTATACCGTTTTAGGGATCTCTGATTTTACGCCACACTTTGAACGGTTTGTGGTTCATTTTCACAAGGGGAGGGCTGGCCGTGGGATTAGGTGTAAGATTCTAGTTAATGAGGTTGCTGGAGACATCGGGAAGAAGTTGGCCAAGACGAAGTTGACTGAGGTGCGATACGTGCGGAAGGAGTTGTTTACGCCTGTGGTGTTTATTCTGTATAAAGATACGACTTTGATTTCTATTGGGTTGGATGAGGTGTTTGTGCAGGTGCGATCGAAGAATTTGACGAAGGGGTTGGAAGCGTATGCCAATTACTTGTGGAGGATGGGGAAGAAGGATTAAATAGGTTTTGAAGGGCTTGGCTATGATGGGTTAGTCTTATATAGGTTGATTTGTTTTGGTTGTAATGGCAAAAGAGGTGTGTGTTGTAACTGGTGCTTCTAGTGGATTGGGGAAGGAATTGGCAGAGGTATTGTGTGCCCGGGGCTACTCTGTATGGATTACCGCTCGGAGAAAACAGGAATTGTTGGCGTTGAAGAAACGCTGTTTGCATTTTCGGGGAGAGATGCATGTGATTGCTGGGGATTTGACTGATGCTTCTTTTCGGGAGAAGTTGGTGAAGGCTGTTTTGGATAAGGAAGGGAAGATTGATTTTCTTTTTAACAATGCAGGGATGGGCCGGGCGACGAAGTTTGAGGAACAGACTGGGAAGGATATGGGAAAGAATTTTGTTAAGGGGTGGGCTAAATGGAATTTAAAAACAACGTTTTCCCCAATTGTAGAAGATAGTGATTATGAAAGGTGGGGGAATCATATTTATTTGTATAGAATACGCAAATGGCTCGATAGGGGGGTAGGAGTAGGGATGGTGCAGGATGTGGCAACAGTAGGATTAGCGACAGTTTATGGATTAAATCATGCTATAACTTCAATGGAACTGCACCCTTATGTTGAAAGAGCTGCGGAGATTGGAATGGTGGTTGCTTTAGCAAAAGTAGCAACTAATCTTAGTTGTCATATTTTCACTGAAACAAAAGATTGGTATAAAGATTCAAAAGATAGGGCAAGGTTTGTTGATTCTGAAGAATGTAACGGGGAGAGAGATGTAGCTTAAATAAAGAAATTTCCTAAATCTTCGCTATTCTCCAACAAGCCTTCAGGTATGTTCATATGTTCACATCCCTGACAGTCATCGAAGCACCGAGAACTTTTACTGGATGTGGTTCTCGGGTGCACTAAAAATCCATGGGATTTTGGTGCCCAGAAATTTCTCTGAAATTTCCGAGTGCTCAAGAACCAAACCAAAAGCAAGGTTCTTGGCATTGCGAAAGCAGAGCAACCTTGTGATGCAAAGCACCACACCCAGTCGGGAATGATTGTGACTAAGTTTATGAATGTAGGGTTTTTTCTTGAACCAGATGAGGAACATGTTGAAAGTTGGCTGGATAAGTATATAAATTTGTATTGTTACTTGAAGATTAATCTCTTGGGAAAGTTGGTTTAGTTGATGCAAGTGTTAGGTAGGGTTTTCCACTTTCAGAGTCTCCTTTCACAATAACAGTGTTTTCAGAGTAGGGTAAATTATTTTCCCTTGCATTATCTTTTGTCAAATTTTCTACGCTTTCAATCCAGCTATTTTCAATTCTCTGCATTTGTTGAGTAGTTCTTTAGAATATATAAACTTTTATAGTTATTAAATAGTTGTTCTTTATGATTTCAAGAATGTCTAAAGAAAGAATGCAAAATCTTTTTAATTCTTTGATGGATGATCAGTATAAGGATTTGAAAGGGGCAAATATTGCATTTAGTTTTATTCCAAGTATAGGGGAGGTTAATTTTTATGAGGGGTTGGATGAAGGTGATGATGAGACTGTTAGTAGATTAAAGTTGTTTGTGCCTCTTGTATTGTTTAATCCCTCTATTGCTATTAGTGAAGAGCCTATCGGAAGGGGTTTGATAGCTAGAGGATTATCTGCAGTTCATCTTGATGTTATTAATGATTTATCTTATGGTTTAGAAATTCCTTTTCTTAGTTGTATGTTTAAAAATATGACCAATAAGAAGGTAGATGAGGATGTTGTTAGTAGAGGTTTAAAGGATGACTTAATTAAAACTAAAAAGGCTTTGGAAGTTTATCAGAACAGATTTGGTTTTGGA
>NYZR01000002.1 GCA_002687255.1 Candidatus Pacearchaeota archaeon
ATGGAATGGGTTGCTGAGCAGGTTGATCCTGAGGCAACGCTTGTTGGCTATGAAGCTGCTGCATTGCCACAAAGATCTAAGGCGACATTAAAAGGTGCTGTTGAGAGGGCAGGAAAGGAAAATAAGGTTTATATGATAAATGCGGGTCCTGGAGGTTGGGAAGAGTTTCTTAGCATGCATGGGGGGCGGACCGATGTCGCTGCTGAGGTTTTGGTTGAAGAGATTGATCGTTTACATAAGTATGCCATTGATGAGCCTCCTAAATTTCCTGCCGCCTTTACTGAAGAGCAAGCGTGGGCGGGGGCTGATAAGTTTGGAGGGAAGGCAAATTTACAAGCAGCTGCTGAGATCTTGAAGCAATATTATGATGCTGAAGGATTGAAGGCTTATCATAAAGCTTTGGATGGTGATGAGGGGTCTGGTAAAGCAGAGGCGCTTGAGGTGCTTGCTCCTGTCCCGCTCAGAGCGGTTGCTCCCCAGGTTTCTTAGGATTATATATGTTTGAGTGGCATGAACTTTATAAGGCATTGATGAGAAGATGAGGGATGGATTGGATTGTGTGCACGACTATTAATGAGCCGACGTTTCTTTGGGATTACCATGAGAACCTGAAGAAGTTTGGGAACTTGGATAAGGTTGGTGTGGTTGTTGTGGGGGATCAGAAGGAACATGAGAACGCTCGGAAGGTGATTGCCGACGTGCAAGCTGCAGGGTTGACCGTTGAGTATTTGGATGTGGCAAAACAGGAAGCTTATCTGGCTAAGTGGCCTGAAGTTGCTGCGATCATCCCTTGGAAGTCTGATAATCGGAGGAACGTTGGATATTTGTGGGCTGTGGAGCATGGGGCGGAGAGGGTGATTAGTATTGATGATGATAACTTTCCCTTGAAGGACGAGAACTTTTACGGGGCGCATAGTGTTGTTGGAGCGAGCGAGCGGCTGCATACCATTAAGAGCGAGAACAATTGGGTTAATATTTGTCGGTTGTTGGATTTCAATTATCCTGTTCCTGTGTATCCTCGGGGCTTTCCACATAAGCGGAGATTCAAGGATACATTTGATGTTCGGTTTCTTGCAGGATTTGAAAAGGAAGATGCTAAGAGGATTACGTTGAGTGCTGGGCTCTGGACTGAAGATCCTGATGTGGATGCGATTACTCGTTTAACACTGCCTGTGCAAGGAGAGAAGTATAATCAAGGAGATCAACAATTTGTTTTAGGAACTGGGCAAAGTTGTCCGATCAATACCCAGAATACGTGCTTCCATCGGGACGTGTTGCCAGCGTATTATTTTGTGTTGATGAGTGAGCAGGGAGAGGGAAACTTTTTGATTCACAGATTTGGAGACATCTGGTCAGGGTTCTTTGCGAAGAAAGTTGTTGATGCTATGGGGGATGCTGCGGCGATCGGTCGACCTGTCTGTTCCCATAGAAGGAACGTGCATGATATTTTAGATGACTTGCGGGTTGAGATGAATGGGATGTTGTTGACGGAGAAGTTGTGTGATTTTCTTGAGGAAGTGACTTTGACGAGGACAGAGAGTTATTGTGATGCGTATGAAGAGTTGGCGGAGAAGTTGCGGATGTGGGTTGAGGGAAAGAGAGAAGAGTTGGCGGAGCCTGAGTTTACGTATATGTTGAGAGTTACTGATTGTATGAAAGTGTGGTGTGGTGTGAGTAGGAAGATTCTTGCCCAATAAGTGGACATTGATAATCCTTTTATAGTCAAATTGGATCGTCTTTTGATGAAGTTGGATAGGATTTTGTTGTCGCTGTTAGGTGTTGGTTTGCTTTTGAGGTTTGTGTTGATTTTTGTGACTCCTCTTGAGCATCTCGTTCAGATTATGTCGGATGACGGGTTCATTGCGATGCAGATCATGCGGAACGTTGTTGAATCGGGTGTTGTGAGTTTTGATGGTGTCGTAACTACGAACGGCTTTCAGCCATTGTATTATCTGATCTTGTTACCTTTCTTTAAGTTGCTGAGTGGGGTGGTTGCTTATGAAACTATTGCATTGGTTATGTTGAGTGTGTTTGATGTGTTGACTGCTTGGGTATTGTATTCCTTAGTTTCTATGTATTATTCTGATCGGACTGCGAAATTGACGGCTGCATTTTGGCTGTTCAATCCGGGGACACTGTTCATTATGTTGATGGGTGTTGAGGCTTCGGTTTCTGCTTTCTTCTTAGGGGTTTTTGCATTAAGTTATGCCAAGGTGAAACGGGGTCGGCATCTTACTGGGGCGAAGCTTGTTGGTCTTGGTTTTCTCTGGGGGCTACTTTTCTGGGCTCGGACGGAGTTTGTCTTGTTGGGGCTGCCTTTATTGGTTGATGCGTGGTGGCATCTTCGGAGGAAACGTGGTCTTAGAGCAGGAAAGAGTTTAGGCATGTTAATTGCCGTTGGACTTGCTGCGCTGCTGACCGTGTTGCCATGGTTATGGTTTAGTTGGTCTTTGACGGGACATGTGAGTCAAGATAGTGGTAGGGCAATTTATGCTTTGACTCATGTGGTTCCTTGGAGTTTGGGATTGTTTGTGACGAAGGCCTGTGTATTTCTAACGAAGTATGCCTTGAAAGTGGGGAATAATTTAGGAAGTATGGCCCTGTTTGGACTGATGCTTGGTGTTTTGTTCAGGATTGTGAGTCCTAGTCGTGAGGGCCGGGGGAGTTGGTTGTGGTTGGTTGGTGTGGCTTTGTTCCTGGCTGCTTTGATTCCTGAGCCGAATTTGGGTTTGAGCGCTGATGCAACACAGTTGGCTTTGTTAGTTGGTCTGGGGGTTGTGAGTTTTGTGGGGACTATTGGAGGGCTGCGTGGTTTTTCTTCTGAAGGGGAGTTAGGGAAGATGTTGAGAGAACAAGGCTATCTCTTGGGATTTGCTGTATTGCATGTCCTATTCTATACGACGTATCTCTGGCTCGTTCAAGCTTGGCATATTTTCTCGGTTTTATTCATAGGGGTGCTGTTCCTTGTTCCCCCCTTGTTTCGGACGTTGTTAAAACAAAAGAGATTCCTGATGATTGGTTTTGTATTCTTCGTTTTGTTGGTGAAGATTTTTGTTCTTTGGAGCACCCCCAGTATGCCATGGCAAGTTGATATGTATCATGCGGGCGTCTGGCTTGGGGAGAATACGGTAGAGGGGACTGTTGTGGGGGCGTTCGATGCGGGGATTGTGGCTTACTTCTCGGAGCGGGAGACAGTTAATTTGGATGGTGTGGTCAATCGGGAAGCGGAGGTTGCTTTCAGAGAAGGTTGGACTGAACGGTATATTGCCGAACGAGGTGTTTCCTATTTGATGGGAGATAAGTTGGTTCCCGATGGTTTTGTTGAAGTGCAGAGGTTTGGGGATGAAATTATTTTCGAGCGTCGATGATGCCTATGCCTGGTTCGTTTGAAGCCCGATGAGAAACTTGGAAGTTGTTCTTTTTGAGGAACGTGAGGAGTTTGTTGAGGTTTATGTTGGGGTGATATTCCATAACGATATGTTTGATCTTCTTGAGATCTGTCTTTGTGGTGTTGAAAAGGATATCTTCTTCGGCCCCTTCGACGTCTAATTTTAGGAGATCGACTTTTTTGATTTTTTGTTTTTTGAGGATTTGTGAAAGAGAGATTGTGGGGACTGTGATGCTCTTTCCGGTTTTGTTATGTAGGGAATGGGTTGCTGGGCCCTTATGATTCAGGTAGAATTTTGTTGTGCCTGATTTTCCTGAGACTGCTTCTGCGTTGATGCTGACTTTTTCGTTGAGATCGTTCATGGCGATATTTCTTACGAGGAGTGCTGTGTTTTCTGGGAATGGTTCGTAGGCGTAGACCTTTTTCGTGTTCTGATTTTTTGCTGCCAAAGTAGTAAATGTTCCTATGTTTGCTCCGAGGTCTAGGATTATTGCTTTTTTTGGAAGTGCTTGTAGGGCCTCGTGATACTGTTTATCTTGGAAAACTTCTTTGATCATTTGGATGTCTGGAATCCCTGGACGGACATTGAATTTGAGGCCGTTGTGGAGCTTTATTATTGAGGGTTTTTTGTAGAATTTTTTCCAGAGTGCTAGGACCTTAAACGGCTGCTTGAAAAGGCGTTTGGTTTCTCGGAATGTTTTGATGGGCCTCATTTTTCTTGCTCCAAGGCATTCAAGATGCCTTCAACATAAACTTCGTTCGAGAATTGCCGAGCACGAGCTTCACAGGCTTTTCGCATGCTTTTTGCTTTTTTTGCAGTTAGAGAACGGACGCCTTTTTCTATAGCTTCAGGTTTTGAAGAAGGAATGAGGATTCCTGTTTTGTTGGGAAGAATAGTTTCCTTGAATCCAGCGGCGTTGACGGCGATCGCAGGCTTTCCTGCAGACATGGATTCTATGGGGCCCATTCCGAAATCTTCAAGGTCTGTTGCGGAGATTGTAGCAATACAAGACCCATAAAGATCTTGCAGTTTCCTTTCTGAAACGAAGCCGAGGATTTGTATGTTGTCGTAGCCTTTTGCGAGAGCTTCGAGAGCTGCACGTTGAGGGCCGTCGCCAACAACTACCAGATTTTTATCTGGCAACTGATGGAATGCTCTGATGATTTTATCGACATTTTTATCTCCTGTTAGACGGGAGACGGAGAGGTAATGATCGCCTTGATTTTTCCAGCGGAAGCGAGTGATGTTTACTGAGGGGAAAACTACACTGATGTCCTCTGCTTTTTTTGGGTAGACACTTGTTAAACGTTCTTTGACATTCTTTGAGTTTCCGAGGATTTTGCTGACGTGTTTGATGTCTTGTTGATCCTGTCTTTTCAGGAGCGAGAGGTATGGCTTGATCGCCATTTTTTTGATGATCTTTCCCTTGTGGAGGTTGACATTGTGTTTTTCCGCATCAGATCCGTCCCAGCCGTAAATATAGGAGAGTGGTTGCGTAGAGCGCCAAACTGCTGGTTTGTTATTTCTTGCTGCTGCGATGGTATGGAAACCAAAGAGGAGGAAGGCATCATAGCCTTTCAGTTTAAGATTACGATAAAAGCGACGCTGGTAGAATGTATTGAGGCCTGCGGGGAGGCGCTTTTTGAAGAAAGGTTTGATATTGTAATTCTTGAATTCTGGGTAGGTATTCTTTGGCTCATAATAGCCAACGTAGACGTCTGTCTTTGGATATGCTTGGAGAAAGTTGAGAATTTCTTTTTCGATGCCTCCTGGATTGGCAATGAATTCTGCAATGAGTGCTATTTTTTTCTGTTTCATCTTGTGTTTTTATTGAGGTAGACTTTTCTTGCTATGCCTTCGAGTGTTCCGAAATAACGGGTGATGATGAAGAGGAACATCCAAGGGAAGAAGAGATCGTAGTTTTTTGTTTGGATGGTTTTTTTGATAGTTAGGAGAGTGATGAGGATTGGGGAGATTAGCAGTAGAAGAAATGGTGCTAGTAAGTTTATCAAAGGGGTGGTTAGAAGTGTGTTGTTTAAGGATGCGCCAATCCAGCGACTTTGTTTGTAGACCTCGTTCAGTGTCTCTGGATTTTTATGATAGCACTTTGCTTTTGGGACCCTGATAGATGTGGCTCCGTGGTCGTAATAGAATGTGAGATCATCCGCATATCCGTATTTAGAATTGAAACCCCCCATTTTTTGAAAGGAAGATTTTAGGATAGCACGAAAGATGTAACCCTTTTCTTGATCAATGTAGTCCTTGAAATACGTGCCCCAGCAGCGGCTCCATACGTTCTTGGGATTTGAAGCGATTTGTTGTCCATCTTCCGTGCCGATGGTCTTTCCCGATTGGATGGGTTTGATGAGTTCTTTGAGATAGCCTTTATCGAAGGTCATGTCTGCGTCAACAAGAATGAGGACTTCTCCTTTTGCTTGTTGTGCTCCAAGATTTCTTGAGACTCCTGGGCCTTCATGCTTTCCCTTAAGAAGTTTGAGTTGTTTGTTTGCTTTTGCCAATCTTTGGATTATTTCTCTAGTATTATCTGTTGATCCGTCATCAACTATGATGATTTCTTTTGCAGGATAGGACTGAGTAAGCAGAGATTTTAGGCAGGATTCTATAGAATTTTCTTCGTTATATGCGGGAATTATGACACTGAGATTTGGTTTCGTGAGTTTTCTTGGCATCGGATGAGGCAAGCTTTATAAGCTATATAACTCTTTCCTTGAAATGGCCAAAATATGCCTTATCGAACTGCAGCCTTTCCCGACGACGATAGGTGGTGGGATCACGCATTTGAATGAGTTGGCGAAGGAGTTGTTGAAGAGGGGGCACGAGGTGACGATTATTACATCCCCTCCAGGGAAGAAGTTTACATTAGACAAGGGTCTTGAGAAATTGAGGTTGCATCATGTTGGAATTGTGCATAAACCGCTCGCTTCGTTCAAAGGTCTTGGCAAAGCTAAATATTTTATCTGGCGGTTAAAGTTTGAACGGTCGTTTGTGAAGGGCGTGCAGGAAGTTTTGAAGCGTGAAGAGTTTGATGTAATTAACACGCAGAGTGCTATTACGACGTCGTTGCCTTGTAGTTTGTTGAAGAAAAAGTTTTTCATCACAGCTCATGGGGTGCACCATCACGGGTTCCAGAAGTTGTATCGGAAGCAGAAGGATTGGGCGGTTGCTGAGTTAGGAGGCCGACTGTATAAGTGGTTAGAGCCGTATAATGTGAAGCGGGCTGAGAAGATTATTTGTTTAGGGCACGACTCCCTTGAGCATTATTCGAAGATGAAAGAATGTGTGATCATTCCGAACGGGATCGATACGAAGAGGTTTTCTCCGGGCCAGGGAGCCAGAGGAAAGACTATCGTTTCTGTGGCGAGGTTTACGGAGCAGAAAGCTTTGGACAAGTTGTTGTTGGCGATGGATGATTTGAAAGACTACAAGGTTAATATGGTCGGTCTCGGCCCTCTCGAGCCGATGGTGAAGAAGATGTGTTCTGAACGGAAGAACTGCGAGTTTTTGGGGTATAAGACACAAGAGCAGATTGTTCCGTATAATAAGAGAGCGAGGTTTACGATTTTGCCATCGTTGTTTGAGGGGTTGCCGATTGCCATGTTAGAGGCTATGTCTTGTGGAGTTATTCCCATTACGACCCCAGTAGGAGATATTCCGTTGACTGTGAAAGACGGGAAGACCGGCTTTATTCTGAAGGACAACTCAGCAAAGACTATTGTTGAAACGGTTCGGAGAGCAGAAAAAACAAACTTGAAGAAAATAAGTAAGGCGTGTTCAGATTTGATTGAGAAAGAATATAGTTGGGTGAAGATTGTGGACAGGTTCTTGGATGCGTGGGGGATTTCTGATCCACCTCGTAGAGGAGAGTGAGTATGTTGACGACTTATGATATCTATGGATTTGTTCTTGCAGTTGATGAAGGGATGAAGAAGGCATTTGATTTGGAGTATTGGAGGTTCGCTACGAAGAAGGCGAAGAAAGTTGATTTGTTTGTTCGGAAGACCGAGAAGAAAGGACTGCCTGTCAAGTTGAGGATGGATACGAAGGGTATCTCTTTGCCTTTTGCTCGAGGGGACAAGACTGTGTGGTATGAGCCTGGTGTCCCTGGAGATTGGGTTCTTTATACGATTGAGCCGTTCTTGCGGTGGAAAGATAAATGTTTCTTGCATTGTGGGGCTGTGGAGAAAGATGGGGCGGCGATTGTCTTTCCGGCGGCGAGCGGAGTGGGGAAGACGACGATGGCGATGTATCTGACTGGGAAGGGCTATTCGTATTTGGCGGACGATTGGTTGATCGTCGGTCAGGATGGGATGGCTTATCCTTTTTACAAGACTGTGCATGTGTTCGATTACAATCTGAAAGATAAAAAAGTGGCGAAGAAAGTCTTGGGGGGCAAGAGAGTTTTGGTGAGTGCTCGGATTAAAGCGTTGAAGTTGGTTGAGAAATTGTTCCCTCATCGGTTTGTGCGAATTTTTGTTGATCGATTTATGCCTATTTTTAGTATTGATATTGAGAAGTTGCATCCTGGGGCGAAGGTTGGAATGACGACAGAGATCAAGCGAGTGTATTGGTTGCAGAAGGATGTGGAGGCTAAGAAACCTTACTTGCGTCGGGGGAATGTGCAAAAGTTGGCGGAGCGGATGCCCTATATCACTGCATTGGAGCAGGAGCACTTTTACCGGAACTATCTTGAATGGGTGTATGATTCTGGAGTGGAGAAGGAATTTGAGTCGAGAATTGTGGAGGATCAGAAGATCATGAAGAAAGCGTTTTCCAAAGCCGGGGTCTGGACGTTATTTGTTCCGGAAAACGTGAACCCGAGAGAAGTGGAGGCTTTGATTCAGGAACATGGCTGAGTCGATTTTTCAGACAAAAGCGTGGGCTGAGGTGAAAGAGGCTGCTGGGGCGAAACCTGTGTGGATTGAAGGTGTGCTCGGATTCGAACAGAAGCTGAAATTGCCTTTTCTTGGTTGGAAGAAGGTTTTGGCTGCAGAGGGGACGCCAAAGTTTAGGACTGCTGCTGAGGGGAAGAAGGTTTTGGAGAAGTTTGTTTCTGGTGTTCGTGAACGAGGATACTGGTATGGAACGCTGGCTTCTACCGTTGGGGATCGAGATGAGGTATTTGTTGCTGCTGGGTTGAAAAAGGTTAGCAATCATACTGTGATAATGGATTTGTCGAGAAGCGAAAAGGAGTTGTTTTCTGGGTTGAAGCGGGACATTAGGAGGCGGTTGAGGAAGATCGATGCTGTAGGGATTGTGATTGAACGGTCTGAGCGTGCTGAGGATTTGAAGACCTTTTCACGGTTGTATCGGGAGACGATGCAAGGAGGGGGTGTGAAAGTTGAGGAAGGAGAGTTCTTTCTTGGGTTGCGACTGTTGTTGAAGAAGCGTCGAGCGAGCTTGTGGGTGGCTCGGTTAAGAGGGAAGATGATTGCGGGGATTTTGGTTATTGAGCATCCTGGGTATGTGGTGTATAATTATGGAGGTTCGGCGGCCGAGGGGCATGAGCATCAGGCGGCGATCGGTTTGGTTTGGCAGGCTATTTTGGATGCGAAACGTTCCGGCAAGAAAAGATTTGATCTTGGAGGGTATGATGCACGGGCTCGTCGTGGGAAGGTGAAAGCGATTAACTTGTTTAAGGAACGCTTTGGGGGGAAAGTAGTTGAGCAGCCGATCTGGGCGACGAATGGAAGATATGTTTTTTTGAGGAAGATAATGGGCTGGTTTGGTTTTCTTCGAGGAGCGTATCGGAAGCAATGAAAGCTAAGCGAAACACGTGGGGTGTGTTGAAGAAGGTGTTTGGCCGTTCTAGGAAGAGTGAGATTTTTGAGGAGGATGTTGAGGCAGCGTATTATGGGAATGAACAGAGCCCTCGGGTAGAGCATTTAGTTGAGCGATTCTTTCAGAAGAAAGGATCTGTGTTGGATGTGGGCTGCGGTTCTGGGAGGGAGGCGTTTTGGTTGGCTGGGCGAGGATTTACGGTTGACGGGATTGATGTTTCTTCAGGGATGATTGCTGCGGCAGAGAAGCGGCGGAAACGGGAGAAGATTGCCGGAGCGAGGTTTGCTGTAGAAGATATGGTCAGGTTTTCTTCGAAGAAGAAATATGATTATGTGATGGCGTTGTTTAATGTGCTGACGTTTCCTGAAACAGAGAAAGATCGGAAGAAGGCTCTGAGGAATATGGCGAAGGCTTTGAAACCTGGCGGCGTTTTAGTTCTGGATTTGGCGAATAAGTGGGGGAATGCTCGGATAGTGATGAAGCAGTTGGTGTTTAAACTGTTGTTTTTGTTGGCTGGGAAGTGGACAAAGTTTGGTGATGTGTATTCGAACCCGACGCTGGCAGAATCCAGAGAGGTGACGTTCCAGCACTATTTTTCCAAAGGGGAGATGAGGAGATATCTTGCTGAGATTCCAGGGATTTCGTATGAGGTTGAGTTCTTTGATTTATATCGGAACAGAAGGCATAAAAACCATCTTCTCGTTGTCGTTCGTAAGAGAAAATGAACGCATTGATTATCCCCAATCATCAGGTCTTTATACTGCGATCTAGGAGAGCACCATGAAGGTCTTACTGATGGGTTTGACGCCGCCTGAAGAAGGTGGAAGTGAAAAGCATATCTTTGAGTTAGCTGAGCGGATGCCGAGAACAAGAGTTTTGACGCAGCGAGGTTCGCTTGTGCGACGGAAGACCGAGGTTCCGGTGTTGTTGTGGGGGACGTTTGTGCGGAATGTGACGTTTGCTTTGATGTGTTATGTGTATGCATTTGGTTTGTTGTTTGGCCGGAAGAGGTATGATGTGGTGCATGTGCATGAAAACTTGTTGGCATTTTTGTGTCCCCTGTTGTCTTGGCGATATAAGGTTGTGGCGACGCTGCATGGGATCGAGGGATTCAAGTATTATGATCGGAAGGCCAGATGGATGTTCTTTCGATGGGCGTTTCGTTCTGCGGATGTGATTGTGGCTGTGAGCAAAGAGGATGAGAAGAAGCTTGCTCGAGAATTTGAGAAGGTGGTGTATGTGCCGAACGGTGTTGATAATAGTGTGTTTGCAGGGTTGAGGGTTCGGTCGGAGAAGAAGCTTGTGTTTGTGGGACGGATGCATGAGCAGAAAGGTGTTAGGTATTTGCTTGAGGCGTTTGCTTCGTTGCGTGATCTGCACAGGGACTGGAGCTTGGAGATGATTGGAGAAGTGAACGAGTATTCTCGGGCATTGGAGAGAAAGTTTGGAGGGGAGCGAATGAAGTGGCACGGGTTTGTTCGTGATCGGCGCAAACTGGCGAGGTTGTTATCTTCGGCTGGGGTGATTGTGCTGCCTTCGTTGTGGGAGGGTTTGCCGTTGGTGTTGTTTGAGGCTTTGGCTTCCGGTCGGGCTGTTTTAGTTTCGGATATTCCTTCGTTTCGATCTGTTGTTCGAGATGAGGTTGAGTTTGCTCGGAAGAAGGATTCCAAGGATCTTGCGGAGAATATGGATGGTTTGATGGGCGATCCGAAGAAGCGAGAGTTGTTGGGGAAGAAAGGAAAGGCGTTGGCTTTGCAGTATGATTGGAATGAGATTGCTCGACGGACTGAGGCGGTGTATGCTAATGAGTAAGCAGAACGCTTGGCTGGATAAAGATGTGTCGTGGGAGTGGGAGACGAACGTGAATGCTGACTCGATTATTGAGGAGTTGGGGATTGTCAAGAAGGATAATGTGTTGGATGTGGGCTGTGGCCCTGGGACATATCTGAATGATATTCAGAAGAAAACTGGAGCTAAGAGTTTTGGATGTGATATTCGGACGGATGTTTTTGCTGCTAACAAGAATAAGAAGGTGAAGCTGATCGAAGGCGATATGTTGAAGCTTCCTTATCGAGCCGGGTTTTTTGATAAGCTCTTTTCTCTTGGTGTTTTGGAGCATGATCCAGATCATGACCGAGTTTTTGGGGAGGCGGCCCGGGTGTTGAAGAAGGGCGGAAAGATTTTGCTTACTGTTCCGAATTTGTTCTCGTTCTTTCATGTGACCAAACACGTGAAGATGTTGCTGGGGAGGTGGGATGTGGGGTATGAAGCGAGCTTTACGATTCCTGGGCTGAAGAGGTTGTTGCAGAAACAGGGACTTGTTGTAGAAAAGGCTTATATGACTCCGCATCCCGAGGTTCGTAATGTGTTTAATTGGATGGATAATAAAATGCATGGTTTTAATGGGGAGAGGTTTGGGTTTTTTGTGAGGGTTGTTGCGAGGAAGGTTTGATTTTTGTGAGAGGGATTCTCATCCGCCTTTGGCAGGATGCTTCGCTTTGAAAGAAGAATTAATTGGAAAATTTCTAGAGAGGTTTGGTTTATTTGGGGAGAGATCTTAGTGTTCTCCAAACCTTTATAATCGGATTTTTCTTTGGTTAATGATGAGTAATATTGTGTGGAGTGTGGATGTTGAAGAAGACTTGCATACTGGTAAGCATGGGGGGATTGTTTTGGGTTTGCGTCGGTTTGAGAAGATTTGTGACAGAAAAAAGGTGAGGCCTGTGCTGTTTGTCGTTGGGACGTTGGTGAAGAAGCACAAATCTCTGCTTAGGAGGTTGCATCGGAAGGGGTGGGAGATTTCATGTCATGGCTACTCACACAGCAGGATGGATGATCTTTCTTCTTCTGAGAAGAGAAAGGAGTTGGAGCGGTGTGTTGCCGTGTGGAAGAAAGAGTTGGGTTTTTCTCCTAAAGGGTTTCGAGCTCCGCAGCATAGTATCGATGGGGAGACGCTTGATTTACTTGCTGAGTTGGGATTCAGGTATGATTCTTCGAAGACGCCGTTGAATGTGTTGCAGTTGTTGTTTTTTCCTTCGAGGTTAGGGAATTGGTTGGGGCATTTCTTTTCGTGGCCGTGGAGGCATCGGATTCGACCGGGGCTTGTTGAGAGACCTGTTGTTGGTTTAGGTATTCCACCTGTGTCTCTTTTTGTTAGGATTTTTCCTGTGTGGTTGGTTCGGGCGTATTTCGGTTTTTTAGGGTTGATGTTCAGCGAGGTGGTATTCTATGCACATTCGTGGGACTTTATTGAAATGAAAGCGAGTGGGGTGGATCGACGATGGAGTTATAAGCTTCTGTTGCGTAAGTTGGAGAAGGTGATGAGATGAATCTTCAGAAAGTGTTGGCGTGTCCTGCTTGTCGGAAGAAGTTGGTTGAGAAAGGGAAGGGGCTGCAATGTAATAATTGCAAAAAGGGCTATGGTGTTGATCGTGGGGTTCCATTACTTATCCGTGAGGTTTTGAAGGGAGAGGATCAGGCGGTCGGTTCTTTGCGAGTTGGTCGTTGGGGGAAAGTATTGCGGGATCTTTTTGGGGCTCCGCAGGCTAATCTTGTTCGGAAGCCTCGGATTTTTGGAGAGTTGATTGAAGGCAGTAAGTTGACCTTGAATATTGGATCGAGTTCTGAGAAGAAATATGAGCGGACGGTGAATTTGGATCTGGGGGCGTTTCCTGGAGTGGATGTGGTCGGGGATGGGAAGAAGTTGCCATTTAAAGATAGGTCTTTTGACTTGGTGTTGTTAGAATCGGTTCTTGAGCATGTTGATGCCCCTGAGGAGGTGTTGGCAGAGGCTTCCCGGGTTTTGAAGAAGGGCGGGAAGATTTATGTTTCTATTCCGTTCATGTTTGTGTTTCATGGGTCTCCGAATGATTTTGGGAGATTGACTCGGGAAGGGTTGCGGGCTCGGCTTGAGAGGGCTGGTTTTTCTGTTCGTGATAGGGGGCTTTTGTCCGGGCCAGGGTCTACGTTATCGCAGACGTTGAGGTATTTCTTTGCTACTCTTTTGTGTTTTGGTTCTCAGACGTTGTATTCGGTATGGCTGCATGTGTTTGGCTGGTTGACTTTTTGGATTAGGTATTTTGACCTTGTTCTTAGTGGGTTGGGGAATGCTCATGTGATGGGGAATGTTGGGTATGTTGTGGGGGTGAAGAAGTGAAAACACTCCTGAGGCAAGCTCAGCATGCATTCATCTTTCGGACAGGAGGAACAAGATGAAGGTTTTAGAACTAACTAACTATTCAGCGGGCGTGTGCGGCGTCTGGAGTCGAGTGCAACAGGAGGCGCAGGCTTTGGCCGGGCGGAAGCATGAGGTTCGTGTGTTTTCATCGGATCGGGTGAAAGGGAAGCCGGAGGAGCGGGCTGCTGCTACTGAGAAGATTGGGAAGGTGAAGATTAAGAGATTTCCTGCTCGGAAACTTGGGGGAGAGAGTTTTATGTCATGGGACTTTTTGGAAGAGGGTCGGAAGTTTGGGCCTGAGGTGATTATAGCGCATAGTTATCGGCATGGGCATACTGCCAAAGCATTGAAGCTTGGTAATGAATTGAGTGTGCCGGTGGTGTTGGTGACGCATGCTCCCTTTGGTTCTGAGACACGGAGTGGTTTGGAGGGTGTTGCGGTGAAAGTGTATGACGCTACGCTTGGTCGGAAGGCTTTGAAGGAGTTCGCTCATGTGTTGGCGATTACAAAGTGGGAGGAACCTTACCTGCTTGAGTTGGGGCTGTCTCGAGGAAAGATAGGGTATTCTCCGAATGGGATTGCTGATGCGTTTTTCACGAAGGTTTCCGGTATGGGCGACCTGAAGAAGATTTTGTTCTTTGGTAGAGTGAGTCCGATTAAGGATGTAGAGACAGTGTTGCGGGCTCTGTCGTTGCTTGATGAGGATGTGGTGTTGGAGATTGTTGGGCCTGTTGAAGAAGAGTATGGTGTTCGGTTGAGAGAGTTGATTGGTGAGCTTGGTTTGGGTTCTCGGGTTTCTTTTAAGGAAGCTGTGTTTGACGTGAAAGAAAAGGTGAGTTTACTCGATGGGGCTGGCGTGTTTGTTTTGCCTTCTAAGCGAGAGGGGATGCCACAGGCTCTGGTTGAGGCGATGGCTCGGCAGCGGATTGTCGTTGTTAGTGATACTCCGGGGAGTTCAGAGTTGGTTGAGGATGGAAAGACCGGGTTTGTGTTTGCTGTTGGCTCGGTGAAGGGATGTGCTCGTGCTTTGGAGAAGGCTCTTGGATTAAGAGGGTTGCAGCGGAAGCGGATGGGGATGCGGGCTCGGGGGCGGGTGCAGGGTTTTGGGTGGTGGAAGATTGTTGAGGGTTTGGAGAAGTTATTCTAGATAAGCTGTTGGATCGTTTTGATTTGCCCATTTGAAACCTGCCTTACGGAGTTGGCAGTTGAGACAGGTGCCGCAGTGTTTGGTATCAGAGGTGTAGCAAGAGAAGGTGTTTTCCAGAGGAACTTTTAGGTTTGTTGCTAGCTGGATGATGTCTTCCTTGTCCATCTTGATTAATGGTGCTAGGATTTTTGGTTTGGTTTTGGTTGCTTCTTGAGAGATCTGGTTTACTTGTTGGACGAATGCTGGTGTGGTGTCTGGATAGTGTTCGGGGCCTTCGTTTTTGAATCCCACTAAGATATCAGCTTTTTCGGGAAGGGTGTCGACGTAAGAGAGGGCGTGTGAAAGGAAGATGAGATTTCGTGCTGGGATGTAGCAGTTCGCTGATTCTTCTTGCGTGTCTTTGAGGTCTTTTTCTTGGAGCTTGTTCGGCGTGCCGGCCATGTCCAATTTTTGTAGGGTGATCTCTTTGAATTCTGCCTTTAAGGATTGTGCTGCTGTTTGTGCTGATTGGCGTTCTTGTTCGATTGTTGGTTGTTGGTAGTTGAAGAAGAGGAGTGTGAGGGTATCGTAGGTTTGCGCTGCTTGGTATGCCACTGTTGTGGAGTCGAGGCCTCCTGAGCAGAGGATTATTGCATGTTGCGCCATAGTGTTGTTCGTGGCAGAGATTTTATAAATGTTGGTTGGTGTTGGTTTTGATGGCGAAAACGAAGGTTGGCGATCTGAAGGTTGGGGATACTATTCTTGTTGGGGGAAGGCCAGGTGTAGTGAAGGAGAAAGAGGAGAGTGATATTGGGAAGCATGGGACGAAGAAAGTTCGGTTGGTTGTTGATGTGGGGGGGAAAGATATGGTGATTATTCGGCCTTCTGAGTATCCGATAGAGACTGCTTGATTTTTTCTTTGAGTTCTTCCATTGACGTGACGATAGGCATGCTGCCTATGAGGATGGCGCTGAGTTGATCTAGTGCTTCTTCGATAGGTTCGTCGGTTTTGAGGCCGATAGCTGGAATGTTGTTGGCGTAGGCGTAGCCGAGTTCCCAGGCGGTGCCTGCTCCGACGTGGAGTCCGTCAAGAAGGGCTATGACGAGGTCTATGTCCTTCATGCCTTCGGTGATGTCTTTGTTGAAGGTTTCCTTTACTTGGTCTAGGGATGTGCAGAGTCCTGCGTCTCGGTGGGGGAGGAAGGTTTCTATTTTTAACTCTTGACAGAGCTCGTCGACTTGTTCGAGGAGTTTTCGTTCGTGTTCTGTGGAGAGTTTGCCTGCGAGGTAGGCTTTCATAATTGTATGGGAGAGTAAGAGTTAAAAAAACTTGCTATGCAAGTTTTTGAGACCTTTGTCATAAGAGCTATAACAAAGGTTAAAAAGTGTTCTGGTGAGGTAATGGAATGAAGAAGATATGCATCATTAAGTTGGGTGCTTTGGGAGACGTTGTGCGGACGTTGCCTGTAGCTGCGGCGCTGAAGAAGCAAGAAGAGGTGGAGACGTCGAGGAAGTGCTTGCGCACCTCCTCGGGCGTGAACCCTTCACAGAGTGAAGAGGTTCACATTACCTGGGTGACCCGGGAGAATGCTTTGCATATTTTTGAGGCGTTGGATGTTGTTGATGAAGTTGTGGTGATCGGCAGTGATCTCGCTGGGAAGGAGTTTGATGTGGTGTATAATTTCGATGTGGATGATGGGGCGACTGAGCTTGCTAAGAGTTTGTCGGCGAAGGTGAAGATTGGATTTACTCATGAGGAAGGATTTCCTGCTGCGTTCAACCCGGAGGCTGAGTATTATTTGAATACGATGTTTGATGATGTGACCAAGAAGGAGAATCGGAAGACGTATCAGAGGATGATGTTTGAGCTTGCTGGGTTGGTGTGGGATGAGAGTCATGTGGCTTTGGTTTTGACAGATGAAGAGAAGGAGAAGGCGGGGGGTCTTTTGGCGAAGCAAGGTTATGATCCTGAGAAGAAGTTGGTTGGGTTGCATGTTGGTGGTTCTAAAAGATGGCCCTCGAAACGGTGGGCTGACTCGAGAGTGAATGAGTTTTTGAAGGCTTGTGCTGAGAAGGATTGGCAGGTAATTGTGTTTGCTGGTTTGGATGAGGCTGCCATTCAGGAGGAGTTGAAGAAGGAGTTTCCGGAAGTGTTGGTGAATGATCCTGGAAATTCGATTCGGGAGTTTGCTGCTCTTGTTGGGAAATGTGATGTTGTTGTTAGTGGCGATAGTTTTGCGTTGCATGTTGCTCTTTCGTTGCATCGGCCTACGGTGGGGTTGTTCTTTTGCACGACGCCGCATGAGATTGAGGAGTATGGCTTGTTGACGAAGATTGTGTCGCCGATGTTTGAGGATTTCTTTCCGGAGCGGATGGATGAAGATAGTTCTGAGTTGAGGGAGAGTATTTTTGTGGGTGATGTGGTTGGGGCTGTTGAGGGGAAATTACAATGAGTGATCGGATTTACCTTTGGGTAAAGGGAAATGATGGGGATACATTTAGAGATGTGAGGTCTAAATTGGAAGAGTTAGAAGGTTCTCACATTCGTGAGAATGTTGAATTAACACTCGATGAAAACAAATTTTATTTCATGGGAGTGTGTTTTCCTGAGGAGCACAGAGCCATAGTTGTTGGTCTGCTTAACTCCCATGTTCTTCCTAGAGGCAATCGACCAGATATTGAGCATTCAGTTTATCAAGGAAAGTTTCCTTCAGCTGAGGATATTAGAAAATGATGCATGTGGTTGTGACATCGTATAATGAGCCGAAAGCGACTGTAAGGGTAGTGAGGCAGCTGTTGGGGCAGATGGGTCGGGCTGATAAGCTGACCGTGATTGATCCTTTTCCTGAGGTGGAGGAGTATTTGCTGAAAGAAGTGAAAGATAAAAGAGTGGATTTCTTTCTTGATCCGGGAGAAGGAAAGGCTTTGGCCCTGAATTGGTTCTTTCAGGAGCAGGGGACGGGTCGCAAGAGTGACCTGTGGGTGTTGACTGATGGGGATGTGGAGATTGGTGATGGTGCTTTGGCTGCTTTGAGGAAGGCTTTTGCTGATAAGAAAGTGGGGGCTGCGACCGGGCGGCCGGTGGCTTTACATAAGAAGAGAGGTATGACAGAATGNTGGAGTTGGGTGGCGTTTGCTGGAGTGCATAAAGCGAGGTTGCGGTTGTCGAAGCAGAAGAAGTTCCTTGAGTGTTCGGGGTATTTGTTTGCCTTGCGGCAGGGCGTGGTGCATGAGTTTCCCACTGGGACGAGCGAAGATAGTATTTTGCCGTGGTTGTTCTGGAAGGAAGGGTATAAAGTGAAGTATGTTCCTGAGGCAGAGGTCTTTGTTACTAATCCGAGGAATTGGAAGGATTATGCTGAGCAGAAGGTGAGGAATATTAAATCTCATGAGCAGTTGAACAAGATTGCGCCGGACATGGTTCGGACGAAGAGTTTTTCTACGGAGGTGCGTGAAGGGGCGTTGTTTGCTATCAGGCAGGCTGAGAGTGTGAAAGAGTTTGGTTGGGTGGTGTTGTTTTATGGGGCGAGGTTGTGGATCTATCTTCAGGCATTTTGGGAGTTGCGTTCTGGGAGGAAGTATAGTGATGGGTGGCGGGAGACGGAGATTGAGAGCACGAAGCCTCTTGATTAGGAAGAAATACTGAGGTCTGAATTTAATAATGGCAAACGACCAGGTTGTTTGTGCATGTCTTTGCTTGGTTGGTGTTTTTCGTTATCACCCTTAACCAAACCTCTAAAAACTCTTCTTTCTTCGTGTGAATATGGATCTTGGTGAGAAATTTCGTCGGGCGAAAGCGTGGTTCTTAGAGAATCGGACGAGGCAGGTGTTGTTGGCGGTGTTGGTCGTGACGCTGCTTGTTCGGCTGTATTATTTCTGGATGACGAAGGGACAGGCGTTGTGGTATGACGAGGGAGAGTATTTGATTCGGGCTCGGCATCTTGTTACTGGTTTGCCGGAGACTGGGTATTGGTGGGGTCGGCCGCCGTTGTTCACGTGGCTGACGTCGGTGTTCTTTTTGTTCGGGACTGTTGGTGGAGAGTTGTTGACTCGAGTGTTTTTGGCTGCTGCTTCTGTTGGAAGTGTGTGGATGATGTTTTTGTTAGGGAAAGAATTATTTGATTCGGAAGAGGTGGGCCTGCTGAGTGCGGTGTTTGTTTCTGCGTCGTGGATTCTGTTGTTCTTGTCGTTTAGGATCTTGGTCGAGGTGCCGTTGTTCTTCTTGCTGTTGCTGTCGGCGTGGTTCTTTGTGAAGTATGACAAGACTGGACGGGCGAAGTGGTTCTGGCTGGCGTTTGCTGGGGCTGGACTGAGTTTCCTGATGAAGTGGACGGCGGGGATGTTGTTGGTGATTTTCCCCGTGTATTTGTTGTTGAAACATCGGATGCGGCTGGCGAGGATGAGGCATGAGCGGTGGCTGTTCGTGGCTGTTCTGTTGGCTGCGGTAGGCTATGTGTGGTATTCACTGAAGAAGACAGGCGGGGTGTTGTATGCGTTTGAGAGGATTGGATTGTTTACGTTGACAGGGGGAGAATTGTCTGGTGTGATCTGGCAGCAGATCGGATTTGTGCAAGGGTTTGTGGGAACTTGGTGGCTGTGGGTTATCGCTGCTTCGTTAGTGTGGGCAGCGTTGCAAGTGGCGCTGCATTATGGATTTATCTTTAGGGAGAAAAGGACGAGGGCGTTTGCTATTCTGTTGTTGTGGAGTCTTCTTTTCTTTGCGGCGTTTGTGTTCATTAAGGCGTGGGAGAATCGGTATGTGATTCCGTTGCTGATTCCGTTCTATCTGTTGACGGCTGTCCTTGTTGTTGATATTGCTCGGAAGCTTCCGGAGTATCGGCAGATGATTCTTGCGGTGATTGTGGTGTTGGTGTTGATAGGGAGTTATGGGCAGTGGCAGCAGGGAAGTGCTTTGATTGAGGATAAGTTTACGGGATACCGAGAGTTGCAGGAAGCGGGGCAGTGGATTCAAGAGCATTCGGAACGAGGGGACATTATTATGTCTGCGGGGCGGCCTCAGTTGACACATTATACGGAGTTGGAGAATTTGCAGCATACGTATAATTTGACATCGGAGTTGGCGTTGATACGGGAGCATCAGGTGAAGTATAGTGTGATTAGTAATTGGGAGAAGTCGCCGGAGTGGTTGTATGGGTATTTGTTGGATGGCCAGGGCGGAGATTATTTTGTTCCGGTGTTCCAGTCGGTGAGGGATTATGGAGGTGGGAGGCGGATGTTTGCTGTTGTTTTTGAGACTACGGAGCTTGCACGGCAAGCCCCGAGCAGCAGTAGCCAGGAAGGAATTGCGAGTTGATGGCTGGTGCTGTAACTGATAAAGCGAGGGGTTTGGTTTAGCATCTGACGGAATTAATTAATATCAAAACGACCAGGTGGAGGGTTATGTTGAGAGTTTTTTATGCAACCCTGAAGGAAAAAATGTTAATTAAGAATCTTCTTCGCTTCATCTAAGACGTCTTGGACGGAAATGAGTTTCATCGTCTGCGCCTGTGCGTGCGTGATGCGTTTGGCGCCGTGTTGGTAGGGTTTGATTGCTGAGGGGCGTTTGCTGAGGAGAGTTGCTTTTTCGGTGAAGGGGCCTGTGTGTGTTGCTTCGGTGGGGCCGAAGAGAGCGATGACGTGAGTTCCCACTGCTGCGGCAAGATGGGCGATGACGGTGTCGTTGGAAATGACGAGTTTGGATTTCTTCATGATGGCTGCGGTATTGTTGATGTTGGTGTCTAGATCGAAGATTTGTTTTCCCGGAATGAGTCCTGATTGATGGATGAGGGTTTGTTTGAGGAGGGCTTCATCCGGGCCGCCGGCGAGGATGACCTGGGCTTTTTGTTTGAAGACGAGTTTCTTGGCTAGTTCGGCAAAGCGGGAGAGAGGCCAGCGTTTGCTGGTGAAGTTTTTCATCGTTCCGGATCCGGCGTGGATGACTACTGGCTTCTTTATCTTGTTCTTTTTGAGGAATTTGGTGGCAAAGTTTTCATTGATCTTTTTGAGATGAAGATGAAGTTTTGGTTTCCTTTTTTGGAGGATGTTGAGGGCTTCGAGGATTTTGAGATTGTTTTCTACGACGTGTTTGTTTAGATCTTCGTAGAGCACATTGTGGTAGAAGAGGCTGTTGAGATTGAGTGGTTGTGATTGGTAGTGGAAGCCTATCCGTTTTTTGGCGCCGATGAGGAAGGAGATGCCTGTGTAATGGTAACGTGCTTGAGGATAGAGCGTGATAGAGAGATCGTATTTTTCTTTTCTGAGATTGTAGCAGAAGAGAAGAGAGCGAGGAGTTCCTTGTTTTAGGAAGTTGAAGAGGATGACTTTGTTGGTGTCAGGGTTGTGTTTGAGGATGTCCTCAGTGATCTGGCCTTGTTGGACGAGGACGTCTATTTTTGCCTTGGGATAGTTCCTTCGGAGTTCGTGTAAAAGAGGGGTTGCCATGAGGACGTCGCCTGCGCCGGAGAGCGCTATGAGAAGGATTTTCATCGGTTGAGCATCCTCCAGAGCGGCCTGATAAGTGGTTTCAGAGGGATTAAGAGACGGCGGAAAGGAGACTCGAGGAGACGGAGTTGGATGATAGCAAAGAGCATTTGTGGGGCAGCCTTGGTTACTTTCAGACGGCCTTGGCCTTCGATGTCATACCAGGTGTTCGGGACTTCCCTGATCTTATAGCCGTGCTTGTTTAGTTTGTAGAGGATGTCGACGTCCATGGCCCAGTTGGTGATAGAAAGTTTGGAGATGAAGTCCTTGACGGCTGCACGAGTGAAGAGCTTGGCACCGCACTGGGTGTCTCGGTAAGGGAGGAGGAAAAAGGAACGGACGAGGAGATTGAAGACCTTGCTTGTTAACGTTCTCCGGAGTGTGAACGCTGGAACGATTTTTGCCCCTTTTATGTATCTGCTGGCGATTGCTGCTTGGGCTTCTTCTTTTTCTAATGGGGGGATGAGCTTTGCGAATTCTTCTGGTCGTGTGGCGAGATCGGCGTCGACGAAGCCAATAAAATCATTGTTGCGTTTGAGAGCATCGTTGAATCCTTGGATGAGGGCGAATCCTTTCCCTCCTGGTTTGAGATTGAGGTAGCGGATGCGCTTGTTTTTCCTCTGATGTTGTTTGACTATCTTTTCTGTGTTGTCGGTCGTGTTGTTGATGACAATAAGGAGTTCATAGTTGAGTTTGAGTTTGTTGAAATGGTTCATGAACTCGTCGAGAGTTTTACCTATGAGTTTTTCTTCGTTGTATGCGGGGATGATAATGGAGGTCTTCATCTTCTTAGAAGCATGATACTAGCCCATAAAAAGATTGCGGAAGCTAGGATGAATGCCAGGGAGAAGATGAGGAGTGAGCTCGAGAAGTGGATGAGGAGGAAGACCTCTACAATCAATAGGAGAATGAAGTTTTTATAACCACGAGTCTGGCCCCTGGAGAGTTTGTAGAGGATGACCAAATTTGAGATTGAAATGAGACTTATCGCTATGGCGATGAGGGGAAGGACTGCGGCAGCCTCTGGGAGCACTCTGCCGGCGAAGATCCGGATGATCCAGTCTGCGAGGAAGTAAAAGAGTGCCAAAGCAATGGCGATGCAGAGCCCGAGGAGGGCTAGGGCGTGTGTGAAGAGTTTTTGTGGTGATTCGGATCTGGATTTTTTCTTTCCTGCGGTGAGTGGAAACATGGCCTTACTGATTGGAAGTGTGCCGATGAAGATGGTTTTTGCTAGCAAGGATGCCATGGCATAGGTTCCGGCTAGTTCATCTGGGAAGACTGCTTTTGCTATGAGGACGTCTATACTGTAGAAAGTGAGGACGATGAACGTGATGAGGAAGACAGGGGTGGTATAGTTTGTCAGGTCTTTAAGCTGCACAGATTTTGTTTTCGTTCGGGTGATGTCTCTGAGGGGGACGAAGGTGAAGAGGAATGCTGCAGCGAGAGCAGCGACGGTAGCGAGCATGGCTCCATAGACTCGCCAGCCAATCCAGACTAGAGCGATGGCGAGAGCTAGTTTGATCACACCTTCGAAGATCATATTCCATCCGAGTGCGGTGAAACGCTTGCGACCTTGCAGGGCACCACGAGTGACTGGGATGACAAAGCTTATGACGATGAAGAGTCCGGTGAGGGCAAGGAGGAAGTAAGGAATGTTGAGTGTGGTGGATAGAGGGATGGCGATTATCAGGAATATAAGATAGACGAGTATGCCGAGCTGGATTGTTTTTTGTAAGGCTTTTTTGATGATATCATGGAGCTTGCCTTTGTTTTCTTCTTGTGTGGTGAATTTGGTGAGAATGGTCTGGATGGATTCGGTGAAGCCGACGGAGAGATAGACTATGGCGAAGAGGGCAGACATGATGCCGTAATCTGCTAAGGAAAGGAGCCGAGCCATGCTGAATTGGAAGATGAAGTTGAGGACGTTGAAGAGATTGAACATGATAAGGAGGATGAGGGTGCCTTTGAGGAGGTTTTTGGAAGACATATTGTTAACTTAGGAAGATCCCTTCCCTGAAGATGATGAAGCCTAGAATGATAATGAGCAGTTGGAAAGCCCAAAGGAGGTGCACGACATTTTTCTCTGTGGAACGGAATCCGAGTTTAGGCAAGAGAACTATAGCAAGATGTTCGAGGCCGTAGATTTTCTCGTAGGGTTTTTTCAGTGTTCCATCTGACTGGATCTTTCCGAAGGATTCCTTCTCTAGGGAACCTCGGAGTTTGAGGCCGGTTTCTAGAATATAGGGGATGAAAAAGAAGAGTGCGATTCTTTCGAAGTTTCCTAGGATGGCCATGGCTGCGATCAACGCTCCGATAGGATATGTCAGGACATCTCCCGGGAAGACCTTTGCTGGGACGTAGTTGAACTTCATGAATGCGATTAGGGAGAAAGTCATAGTGAGGCCGATGATGGCGAGCCAAGATGATCCGGTGAGATAAGCTACTAATGAGAGTGCGGAGAGGAAGAGGATTCCTTGGCC
>NYZR01000003.1 GCA_002687255.1 Candidatus Pacearchaeota archaeon
TGAGGTGGTGTTTACGAGTGGTGCTACGGAGAGTAATAATTTGGCCTTGTTTGGGGTGGTTCGGAACGGCCTTCGGCCGGAAGGAAAACGGAAGAACGACCGGGTGGAGAGCACAGGGTTGGTTGGGGTTGCTGCGGTGAAGTCTGTCGGGGGTTTGGGGACACTGATTAATCATTCGGAAAAGAGATTGAGTTGGAAGGATGTGAATGCTCTGATGGAGGAGTGTGCCGAGCTTGGGGTGCGGGCGCTGGTATGTGTGAAGACGTATCGGGAGGCGAAGTGGGTGTTGGCGCAGAATGCTACGCCGGTTGGAAGCACGGATAAGGATGAAGGCGTTTCTAGCTTTTCAAATAGGAACGCACTGATCCAGGTGTTTGCCCCGGGGCGGTCGATTAATTCTACTTACGGGACAAGTGGCTACGGGATTTTGTCGGGGACATCGATGGCGACACCTCATGTCTCTGGAGCGATTGCCTTGTTGAGTCAGCTACTTGCATTCCAGAATGGAGTAAAGACGCCGGCGGAAGTGGAGAGCGTGCTGAATAGTTCGGGGCAGGCGCTTGTGGATGTGGACGGACAGAATCTGACGTTCTCTCGGTTGAGGGTGTGGGATGCTTTGATTGCCTTGGATAATCGAACGCCGGAGGTGTTGTTGTCGGGGTTGAATGATGGGCATGTGAGTTTTATTGGGAATGTATCCTTGTCTTGTAACGCTACTGATTTGGCTTTAGACTCCGGAGAACTGAGAGTGTGGAATTCGACTGCGGGTGAGGTTGTTTCTGTTTCCGAAAATGTTTCTTCTAGTGCTGCTGAAGTTGCGACGAACGTTACCGAACTAGGGTTTGGTTCCTATACATGGGGCTGTTCGTTTGTTGATGTTGCTGGCTTGACTGGGGCTGGAGGGAACAGGAGCTTTACGATTGCTAATGCAGTGAGTGTTTCTCTGAGTGAGCCGAGTGATGGATTGGTGACGAAAGGCAATGAGAGTTTTACGTGTGAGTCTTTGAGTGATGCTAACATTTCTCTCGTTACTTTATTGGTGTGGAATTCGACAGGTGATGTGGTTGTTGATGTTGAGGAAAATGTTTCAGTGTCTGGACTGAACAAGAGTGTGAATGTGAGTTTTGCTTCTGAGGGAGAGCATAGTTGGAATTGTGAGGCTGTGTCTGGGAATGAAAGTGTTATGGCTTCTGCTAATAGGACGGTGACTTATGATGTGACTGCGCCGAATGTTTCTCTTGTCCAGCCTGTTGACGGAGGGTTTGTTTCTACGGCATTACTTAATGTTTCGTTAGATGAGACGGGGAACTGCTCGTATGATTTAGTGAACGTGTCGGACGGAGGGATGGATAATTTGACGGTAAGTGTTGTGAACGTGAGCGATGGAGTGCATGAGGTGTTGTATTCTTGTTTGGATGTTGCGGGGAACGCCGCTATGGCTGGGGCGAACTTTACGCTTGAGAGTGTGGTTCCGGAAGTGACACTGGTTTCTCCAGTAGATGGGCATAGTGTGACGGGGACGCAGACGATTGCTTTCGAGTTTAACGTGAGTGACGGTCTGTCTTTTGAGAGTTGTGGGTTAGTTTATTCTGAGACGGAGGAGGCGTCGATAACTGACGTGACGGTGAATGAGACGAATAGTGTGAGTAAATCGATGAGTGTGGATACGTATAGTTGGCAGATTAATTGCACGGACGCTGCGGGAAATGTCGGCAAGAGCGAGAGTCGGAGTTTGACGGTGAATGCTGCGGCTTCTTCTGGTTCTTCTGGAGGCGGCGGCGGGGGCGGTGGTGGTGGAGGTGGAGGAGGTTCGAGTAGTTCTAGTTCTTCTTCATCTAGTTCATCGAGTTCGTCTGGAGGGGTGCTGAGTGCACCTACGAAATTAGAGACTGATGGAGGATACCGAAAGCAGATGGCAGAGTTGGATCAGATTAAGTTTGCCGTTGGCGCTTCAGCGGAGCAGCATAGTGTGACGTTGGAAAAGGTGAATCCTGGTTTCGCCCAGTTGATCGTGCAGAGCGATCCTATCACCGTTGTTTTGAGAGTGGGAGAGTTTGCAAAATTGAACTTGACTTCTGCGGAGCGGTATGACTTACGAGTTGATTTAGTTGAGATTGTAAATGAGAAGGCGGATGTGTTGATTAGGACCATTGATGAGGNGATTGTTGCCGATATTGCCTTGTCACCGGAAGAGGAAGATGTTGGAGGGAGTGTTTTGACTGGTGAAGTGGTTGCAGAGGATTTGGAGGGAAGTGGAGGTTGGATGGCTTGGGTTGTGGTTGGGTTCTTGGTTTTGGTTTTGGTTGGGGGTTTGGTGCATTTGGGAAGGATGCATTTTGCCGAGAGGCAAACTTTATAACTCTCTTTGTTGGTTTGTTTTCAAGCAGGGGTTCCAGCTGAAAGGATTTCGATCCTTAATGTTGTAACCGACCGGCTAAGCGGGGGTTCCAGAGTGGTCAAATGGGCAAGACTTAAGACGTCGCTCTTCCGTCAGGGAGAGTTTAAGAACAGGAGAAATCTTGTGTGCTAAGTGCCTTCGTAGGTTCGAATCCTACCCTCCNCATTGCAAGGGAACTAACAGTTCCCTTTGCTAACCCCTCCTTGAGATAGCGAGCTTCGCTCGGTGTCGGCAGGATTCTCAGTGCTCGAGGAAGCAATCTTACTCTTTGCAATCGACAGCCCCTTGAACGGAACCGTATGTCCTCTTCACGCCCAGAAATCCTTCTTTCACGCCCACTGCCGTGGCTCTTGGGTCTGCCAGACTATACTCGTGTGCATGGAGCTCTCCAGGAAAGGCTCCTTCTGCTGCCTCTCCCATTTTGATGGGGGCCACTATGTCTCTTCCGCCTCGAGCCTCTGGGAGCCTTACTTCAAACAAATCAATCCCTCTTTCCTGCAAGTAATCTCTAACCCTTGTCGTCCATCGACCGAATGCTGTTCTGGCCACATCAGAATCGTAAAGCTCTTTTGTTGGAATACCTCCATGTGTCTGGATAGTTTTCATGTCTCTCTCTGAGAAATAAGTAATTGCTCTTTCTTCAGGTTTTGCTATCTCCATGTCTCTCTCTGCTTGCTCTTCGTAAACATTGACTACTTTTTCTGGAAGTTCCGTGTGCCTTCTTTTTGCGTGGCCTTCTGCTATCTCTTCTGGCCCATTAAAGAATATGTCTTGTCCTGTGAACATTCCGGGTGAGTGGGATCCATCTTCTCTTTTACCCCTCCCAACTATTTTATGGTCTCTCCCTGTTTTCACTTGAACTGAATGGGAGCCATTCAAGGCGAAGATGGGGGCGTATTCTTTGTTGACGAGGAATGCTGAAGCTGTGTTTATGGCTAGCCTATCAAGGGTGCTAACATTGTCTTCTGTTGTAAGAATCCTTGCTATGTCTCTTGTTGTGAGAGGCCTCTGTCCGTTTTCCGCTAGCTGCGCTAGTTGGCCAAGCCAGTCTTGAGAATCTGGGACGGTTATTTCGAACCCTGTTCTCCCAGTTGGGCTTTTCCACTCGCCTATTGTTTTTATCATGGTTTTTTTAGAAATTAAGGGTATTTAAGTCTTCCCATTTTGCTACTACTCTTTAGGTAATATTTTATATTTCCTTGTTCTCTTTGGTCGTGTGGGGGGTTTGTTAAGATTACCGTGCGGTTGGGAAACCATTAAAAACTCGTGTTCGTTTAAGCAAATATGTCTGAAGAGAGTGTGGACACCCCAAAGTTTTCTGGTAATGGTGACAACCTTGGAGGCGATCAACAACGAGGACAGAAAATCGTTGTTGACAAGTTGAGAACTGAACTTAAATTAAGAGGGTTTAGCCCGCTGACTGTTCGAAATTATAGTTTCTTTGCTGAGAAATTTCTGGCACATGTGGGGAAAGATGCGGCTGAGGTGAGCGAGGATGATGCGAAGGCGTATTTGTCTTCGTTGTTTGACACTAAGGCTAAGAATACGATCATGCTGGCCGCTGCGAGTTTGAAGTTCTTTTATCAGGAGGTATTGGGGAAGAGCTTTGATAAGATCAAGATGCCGAAGAAAGAGAAGACATTGCCTGCTGTTCTGAGTAAGGATGAGGTGAAGGCTTTGCTTGGAGCTGCGGAGACGGAGAAGTCTCGTTTGTTAATGTCATTATTGTATTCTTCGGGATTGCGTGTTAGTGAGGTGGTGAATTTGAAGAAGGAGCATTTGGATTTTACTGAAGGAACGGGATGGGTGCGGAAAGGGAAGGGCTCGAAAGACAGGATTTTTTCTTTGTCTGCGGGGCTGCTTTCTGATGTGGGGAAGTTTTTGGAGGGAAGGGAGAACGAGTATGTTTTTTCTAAGTCGAAGCCCCTTACTACGAGAAATGTGCAGAAGATTGTTAAGAGGGCGGCTGAGCGGGCAGGGATTTCTAAGAGGGTGACACCGCATACGTTGAGGCATAGTTTTGCTACGCACCTTCTTGAACAGGGGACAGATATTCGAGTGATTCAGGCGATGTTGGGGCATGCCTCTTTGAGCACGACGCAAGTTTATACTCATGTTTCTAGTGAGCAGATTAAAGGAGTAGCCAATCCGCTTGACGGATTGTGATTGGCTTTAGAAAACTGAACGTGTGAAGTTTTAGGGGCTTCAGCCCCTGCCCCATCAAAAACTGGAGGTTTTTGAGGTTTTGACAGTAAGGGTGTTAGGAATGTTTTGGATGGTTTGTGATTGGAGGAATAGATTTAATTATGTTCCTTTAGCAGATAAAAAATCTTTTAATGGAACCACCGTTAATCCTTCCACTTCTTCAAAGTCTTTCGGATTAAAAGTTATAATATATTCAACCCCGTTGTTCTTCATGATTACAATGTGCATGGCGTCCGCAAAACCGGGATGATACTTAAGGGTTGTTTCTCTAAGATCATCAAAGAAATCTTCTAAATCGTAATCCTTTTGCGATTCGTTTTCAGGGTTTAAAACTTTTATCTTTAATTTTCCCAATCTTTTTCTGTTGATAAGTCTTGACTCAATTTCCCAAACTTCTTGGTTACTCATGTTGTGAGAATTTAGAAGGATATTAACCGTTTCAGCAATTACTAATGGAGATATGCATGTTTCGATGGCACTAAATTCACTGAGTTTATTCACTAATGATTCTGCCGTTTCTTTGTTAGCTTTTTCTTTCTTGGAGTTTGAGAAGAAAGAAATCAAGATGCAAGAATCAAGATAGGCCCTAATCATTTTCTCCCTCTTCTAACCACTTTTTTTGCTTTAAAAGAAACAAGTCCTCCTGTTCTTGTTCTAAATCTCACTCTGACAGGTTTAGTGACGGTTCTCACCCTCTGATATCTGGTCAGTCTCCTGGCCTTCTTGTATGCCATCTTGTTGGTAATCTGTTGTTACCTATAAATCTTTCCCAGACCATAATTTCCTAAGGTTTTGGGCTCCGTAACCTTTAACAACCTGGTTCTCTCCCGGTTTATATGGGGGAATCACCACATTGGGAATTGAAGATAAGTAAGAATACTCTCAATATTTTAATAGTGATTTTCTTAGTTTTATTTGGATGGTTTTATTTTATAGATCCTCAATTAGTCGGTGATGTCTCACCTTTTGGAAGGATTGAAACCTCCTTCTCATTTATTTTTATTGATGAGGAAGGTGTCGAAACTTTAGTCGAATCTGGAGATGTCTTTTTTGAGGGAGTCTTCTTTGGATCTTTGGAGAACGGGGGAATTGCTGTTCCAGATATCGGAGAAATTCCAAAAGAACTCAAATTGAAAGGGAGGCATGGTGGGAAAAATTTAACGGTCGAATATGATTTCCCTGCGGATTATCTCTCTGTTGAGGTTTATGAATTTTCTTTTACTGATGAAGACATAGATAGCCATACATTTCTTGATACCTATCGGAAAAGAGATGCTTATCGGTATGCGGAAGATTTACACTGGACTAGGATGCCTCTAAAGTTTTTTATTAATACTTCTGGCCCAACAGAAGACAAGGAAAAAAGAATAAGGGAGCGTCAGATTAGGGAAGCTATGGAACGTCTCCATACAGCAGTTTATACTATCAGATTTGAAAAGGCTAATTCTTCTGAAGATGCAGAGATCAATTTCTTCTTGTATATGCCTGCAGAAATTCGAAAAGAGGTTTCCTCAAAGGAGCCTGGAATGGCAGCCAATACAATCGGTGTTGCGTTTCCAGAGAGTATTGATAATATAATTTATCATGCGGATGTTTATGTGGAAAGATCTAACCCGGGATTTGCCACACCGTGTATGGACTCAAATCTTGCCCTTCATGAATTGTTACATGCTTTTGGTTTAGAACACTCAGAAAAGTCTTGGCATATTATGTCTATCTATCATGAGTGCAATCCCCTTCTTGATATGTCAGAAGATATAGAATCTTATCTTTGGAATATCTATAGAGGTTAGAAGAGTTTTCGGAATGGGTAAAACATTAGTTTAATAAATGGACTAAACGACGTTTACTTGTGTCTAGGAATAACTTTATTCAAAGAGAAGTTCGAAGATGTAACCTAAATCTTTTTATCTTTAATACGGGATTAGCCTTGCTTGCTCTGTGGATAATTTCTTTATTCTACTTTGATTTTGATCTGTCTGGGAGGATAATGCTTGTAGTGGCAATATTGGCGCTTCCTGGGTATAATTACTACAAACTCTATAAAAGGGTTGAGGACTACGGGAGCCATCCTTGCTGTCGCAACGTTTTGATCCTTGGAAAGATTTCAGAAGTTTCGAAACACATAGAAAAAGAGTTATCTAGTAATTTGCTGTTTCCAAAGAATCCTGGGCAGGGGTCTGATGTATCCAGTAAGTTGAGGATAACTCCTAACTGGATAATAGCTAAGAGGTTCTTTGATTTCTATATAATTCATGTTGCAGATCTATGTTGGGTTTATATAAAACAAACGAAACATAGTGTGAATCTTATTCCCACTGGAACAACATTTAGTGTGGTGTTCAATTCTAAACATATAATAAATGCTGAAGTGGATGGTGTGGGAGAAGATGAAGGCAGTTCACTAATAAACCTAATCAATACACTAGCCCCTTGGGCGATTTATGGATTTAGTGAGGAAATAAAAGAAATTTGGGAACAAAATCCTGCTGAGTTAATTCAAGAAGTTGATCAGAGATTTTTAGAAGTTCAGAAGATATTGAAGAGGGAGGGAGGGAAATGATTAGATTCTTTTTCTTCTTAGGAGGTTTCCATTTGTGACAACAGTTATGCTGGAGGGCTATTGGGGGGTTGTGGGTGATGAAGGCGCCGGCAGATTTGCAGAAAGCTTAGGCCGACGCCTGGTTGTTTTTATTAAGGAAATAATTTACTTAAGCGCTTTTGTGAAATTGGTTTCAGAATAGACTCACTGCCTATCCACAATCTTAACATTATCTAAGAGGCCTTCCATGATGTTCATCTTTTCTGTCTGATGCCCCTTTTCTTTTTCCATAAACTTTGTTAGTTTTTCTTTTTCTTCTTCGATTTCCTGATTAATGGCATCGATTTGATTTTTGGTGTTTTTCAAACTGATGCCGAGGGCAGCTTCCTTCTCGTTGGTCATGTAAGATGCTTGCTTTTCTTTTATGGTTTGATGTTTTTCTGCTAGGTCTTTTAATTCTTTTTCGATAATTTGTCTTTTGTTGCTCTCAATTGTTTCTAGAATCTTATACTCCTTGTCGTTTGTTAAGGCATTTAGAAAGTCACTACGATATCCCTTCAGTAATTCTAAATGGGTTGGGACGCTATGAAATTTGTTTAATAATGATCGGACGTCGATCTTTTCTTTTAGTTGTATAGCTGAGAGGTCTAGCTCTTGCTTTTCACCGCTGAGGTTTTCTTTTTCTTTTGTCCAAGAAATAAATTCTTCACTTTCCTTGAATACGTTAAATTCTTTTGTATCCAGATCCACTTTGGTTATTAAGGGATCCTTTTTCTCTTTTAAGTCGGAGATGAGATTGTTAATTTCCCTTTGTGTTTCTTTTGTTTTATGAAGTAAATCTTTTACATTCTGTAATTTCCCTGCATTATTCATTCTTGACAGGGCCCCAGTGTTGTCCTTCATGATCGTGCCAACTTCTTTATGAAAAGTTCTAATTATTTCTTCTGTCTGTGCGAGCTCTTCGCCGATTAAGATTTGGGCTTTCTGAAGTTTTTTGTGGGAACTCTTTGAAAATAGAGTTACCGCTGTATCAATTTCCTTCATAAATTGGGGGAAGCCAATTTTTTTATTTATCTTTTCTAAGTTTCCACTGAATCTGTTAAGCTGCTCAATGTATTCTTTTAGCCCTTGCAATGTCACAAATTTTATTTTTTCGTGTTCTCTCTTTTCTTTTAGATCGATTAAATTTAGGAGAGATGTTTGTTCTTTTAGATCGGAAATGAACTTGACTACTTTTTTATTCATCTCCTCTTTGGTCTTGTCTGTTTGTTCTTTTTCTTTTTTTGTTCTGGCTTCTAAAAGTAGCTCTGCTTCTTCGATGCTGATTTCATTTATTGGTTCTTCGGGTTCTTTGTTCTTTCTGAATAGATCTAGCCATGACATTGGGATTGATTGTGGTAGGGTGTAATAAAACTTGTGTTTGGACTTTTGTGAATGAGTTTTCTACAAGAATATGTTGAAGAGCCAGGCTGTTATTAGGACGAGGGGCACGGTTATGATGGGTAGCCAGATCGCTGTTTTCTTGCCGATGTTAGACCAAATGAGGCCGATCTCTGTGTAGTCGGTGACGACGCCGGCCATGAGGAAGACGAAAGGGTTTCCGAGGGTGCCGACTTTGTTGAAGATTTCAAATGCTATTGGGGCACTGCCTTCGCTACAGACTTCGATGATGGTTGCGAATGCTAGAGTGATGAGGAGACCTGGAATGGTTGGGCCGAGGTATTTCATGAAGAAGTGCTCGGGGACGTATGCTCCGATGATGACTGCTACGAGGAATCCGATGAAGAGCCACCAGAGGACCATGTTTGCTAGATTGATTGTTCCTCGGGAAACTCCTGAGATGCTTTTTTGCAAGTTGAAGTTTTTGATCTTGTCCCAGGTGTAGTCTGGGTTGAAGGTTACTTCTTTTGATTGTTCGATCCAGTTGAGGTTTTCTAGGCCCATGTAGGCGAACCCGGTGATGAGTGCGATGGCCATGGCTGCGCCGATGAAGAACAGCGCTTTCAGGCCGAAGAAGCTGAATAGGAGGATGGTGATGGGGAGGTTGGCCCAGGGAGAGGCGAGGAGGAAGGTTATGACTGCGGGGATGCTTGCGCCTTTTTTGTAGAGTTGCATGGCGATGGCGAGGATGCCGTGTGAGCAGGCTGACATGAGGAATCCGGCGATGACAGCGAAGAAGATCGATTTCTTTTTCTTTTGTCCCAGGTATTTGAAAATGACATCTTCGGGGACGAAGTAGTCTATGATGCCGCCGAGGACGAGTCCGAGGAGCACGGCCCACCAGATGAGTTTGAGATAGGAGATGAAGCTTTCGTTGAGCGGCTCGAGAAGAGGGTGAGCTAGGAAGGAGATGATGAAGACTGCTGCGAAGATGAAGGCGGTGACTTTGAGTTTTTTGTTTATTCTTGGGTTTTGTTCTTTTGCGTGGCAGCAGTCCATTACTTTTGGTTTTTCTTCTTCTTTATGACAGCAGTCCATTAGAATCTATACCTTCCTTTTTCTATGTCGGAGAGGGAGATGATGAGGTTTTGTCCTTGGGTTGTGGTGGGGAGGTAGCCTGGCCAGCAGCCACCGCCTTTGGTGTTTTCCGTGCCGAGGCCGGAGATTGGGTAGCTGTTTCCACAGTTGTTGCAGATCATATTGTCTCCTTCTTGTCGGTAGCCTTTCTTGGAGCCGTGGCAGACGTCGCATGCGTCGAAGGCAGTTTTGATGGATCCGTCTTGGGCTTGGACTACGAAGAATTTTATGCCGTCGTGTTCATAGAAGCTTGCTGTTGTGGTGATGTCTGCTAGGGGGATGGCGAGATAGTCTCCTCCTGTGTTGCTTTTTCCTGCTAGGAGAAAGACTGCTGCTAGGATGATGATTGTTAGGATTATGGCTTTCATTTGTTACCGCAGGATGGGCTTCCACATCCTCCTCCGCATGAACCAGCGCCGCCGCAGCCTCCTGAACATGATCCTGCTTGTGTAGGGACTTGTTGTGGCTGTGATGGTTCGGGGCTTAATCTTGTTGCAGGGTATTCTTGGAAGACTTCTAGGGAGAGGATTTCTTGTTCGGAGGTTTCGAGGGGATCGTAGTAAACTTCAAAATCGTTCGGGAAACTGAATTGGCTGCCTTGGACGCCGTCGATGGTTTTGACTTCTCTGGAGATTAGTGGGGCGTGTCCGGGGCATGGGATGTCTACCGAGATTGCGAGGGTTGAGAGGCCTGTTAGTTCAAGGGCTGAGACGCTTCCGGTGATGTTGGCTGTGTAGGGGAAGATGAGGAAGAAGAGGATGAGGTTTATGCCGATTGTGGTTCCATACATGGTGTAGAGGTAGCCTTCTTTTCTTTTGATTCCTTCTATGGATAAGGAATTGTGTTTTTTGAGGTAGAAGAACGAGGAGAGGGTGGCGAAGCCGGCTGAGATGAGGATGAGATAATGGAAGATGTAGCGGTTCATTAAGAGAGGCTTGAAGAGTTGCATGAGCACTGTTGCTCCGAGGACGGCTGCGACGATGAAAGCGATGCAGCCGATGTGGGGGATGAGTCCGTAGAGTATGCCTTGCTTGAGGGCTGAGGGGTTTTTGGAGTTGTTGTTTTGGTTGGTGGGTTGGCAGCAGTCTGGTTCTTGTGGTTCTTTTTTGGAGGCTTCGGGGTTTTCTGGGTTTTTGCAGCAGTCTTCTTTCATGTTGAGAAGTGGGAAATTTTTTACTTAAGGGCTTTTGTGAAACTGGTTTCACTGCCGGGAGATTGGATGTCTTTAGAGAGCATAATAGAAGATAATACAAACTCTTATTTAGTTTAGTTTCTTTTTGTGATCGTGGACGAAACACGAGTTGTTGAGGAGTATGAAGAAGAAGTCCGGAAAATTGCATTTTGGTATTATAGGGTCTGGCCTTTTGGCAGGGATTATGGTTCTGATGACCTGTTGCAGGCAGGGAGGATTGGTGTGATGCAAGTTGCGAGAAATCAGCCAGAGATGATTTGCGAGAAACATTATGTAAAGAAGGCGATAAGATCTTGTGTGATCAATGAGATAAAGAGGAATGGTCAGAGAATCAAAAAAGCAAAAATTGTGAGATTTGATGATGACTTGGATGTTTTGCCAGATTATCAAGGGGTTGAAGAAGGAATTCAGAATAGACTTTCTTTGCCAGATTATCTTTCGAATCATTATGGTGAAGAAGAATCCTTGTCAATACTTCAGTTGCTTGAACAGTGTGATAATGTTTCGGCACTTGATTTAACATCTCCTCCTGAGACGAAGCTTAAGGAAAATGTTAGGGTTGTTGCTCAAATGGATCTGAGTAATGATGAAATGGCTATGTGGGCTCATGTTCTGATTGGGGCTAGGAAAACTTTTCCAAGGGATTATGCAAAGGGACAGAAGGAGCGTGCAAAGAAGTATACGACTTTTCTTCTTGAGGCCTTAGGTGTGTCTCCGCTGGAGTTTGTCTCTTCCTATAGGGACAAGAGGACTTTCTTTCAGAGATGGCATCTTGATTCTTTTTACCAAAAGGCGTTTGACTTAAAGCTTGGTCAATTTTATGAATGTGTTTTTCCAGATATTGAGCCATATAGACAGACAGGAACGACAAGGTGGAAGGGCAGAGAGGGTTTGATAAATGCTCTCGCCTCGATTGATTTTGTGAGGAGAGTTACTGGAAAGGAGCCCGGGGAATTAGAGAAGTGGGACTTTTATGACAATGGTCAGAGAGGAATGCTTGATACTCTTTTTGGGCGGTCTGTTGAAAGAGCTGTTGAGTTTCGATGGCCTGGGACGTATCCTGATGTTGGGGAGGATGTTATCGTTTCTTCTCTGCTAGAGTGAGCCTTACGTCGTCGTGGATGAAGGCGACCTTGGTCGTGGCGAGGCGTGGTTCTTTCTTCCGGTGCCACAGCAGGCGTCGAGGATGTTTCCCTTGAGGTTTTTTAATGGTGTTTTTCTCATGTTGGCATGTCGCGTTTTTTCAAAGTGGTTACCTAGGAGGCCGTATACTTTTTCTCCGAGTCGGTATGCAAATCCCGTGGGCAGAGGTTGTTTTTAAGGTTGTTGTCATCTGTAGTGTGAAACTAGTTTCAGAGGTGTTGAAAGGATCAGGGACTTTGTTCTTGCTCGGCGTCGACTAATTGCTTTCTTCCGATTTTGGCATGGAATACTCCAAAAGGATTTGAGTGGTGAACCAGATAAAGATCGTTCCCATTGATAGTGTGATCTATTTCTTTGTGCCCGTATCTTAAGTCTTTGTGTGCCACAAAACCATGACCTCTTCCGCCCTCTACATTCCCTATATAACCACCTCCAAAACGTAGATATGCCGTAGGGCCGTGTGCAAATAAGAAGCTGGATTCGAAGAGAGGAGTCCGAGAGATCTCTTTTCCTTCAGAAATCAAGGAAATATGTTGCCCTCCTAGATCTTCTTCGTATCCCCTGTAGTGAACGAAGCCGTCTGATGCGGCAACCGGCCAGCCTTGTTTGAGAGGTTCTTCGCATTCCCATAGGGGGCCGTTGCTGCCGTGAGCACTCATTTTATCGCCGCTTCCGGAACCGACGGTATAGAATGTGTCTTTATCGAATGCTCTTATATATCTTCCCAGCACTCTTGTCTTCACCACCGCTCCCTCTTTTACCTTCACTGCTCTTTCATGATGTCGCTTTTTTGATCCTTTCCTTGCGGAGGCCGTTGCCCAGATATGGTCGTCGTGAGAATAGAGGTCATGTATGGTTCTGAGGTTATCGGGTAATGTTAATGTCTCGTTTTCCCCGTTTTCTGGGTTAACCACTCTTAATCGACACGATTCTGCACTTGGGCCTTCTATGAAGTAGATCCTAGATCCATCGCACCCGATTGAGGGTGGTTCACCTCTCTTCCTATCCTGGCCGAAAGTCCCTTCAATTTTGAAAGGCTCTCGTAAGGATCTTCTTCGAATTCTTCTGTGAGTGGTGTTACCACGGCCTCCTTAGGGCTTCTGACGATTGCGCCCACCAAGCCGCTTTGTGTTTGGAAAATGTCTCTGAAAAGAACGTAGGGGCTACTAAAGATGGGCTCTGCAGTTTCACCCCTTAAACGTGCTACATGGGCAGAATCAAAAAGAAGGACGTCATCACCGACGCTCTTGAGGTGTGGTGTGTTGTTTATTCTTGCACCCTCAAGTTCAACCTTTTGCAGACCCGACATCCAAGGTATAGTCTCTGCCTGGCCGTTCCCCTCTTCTTTTGGCATGCTGTCTCTTGGCTGTTTTTCTTTTTAAGGATTGTTGTGCTGGCGCACAACAGCCATTCACCACTCGGACGCATGATCGTGGTTCGTGGATTGTTGTGATCTTTGGCGTGAAACCAGTTTCACCATTATGTTTTTAAGTGATGCTTGGGTTGGTTGGGGATGGAGAACAAGAAGGTCGGGTATTTGTTGATTGGTGTGGCTGTGGTGATGGGGGTTTTGGTGTGGCAGTTTTATGCTGCGTTGATTGCGATGGCCGGGACGAGTTGTGCTTTGGAGCATGAGGGGGCGACGTGTCCGTTGCATGCAAGTGTGAGTCAGCAGATTACCATTTCTGTTGTTTTGTTGGGCCTTGTTCTCATTGTTGCGGTGTTCCTGATTTTATCGAAGCCTGAGAGAGAGGTTGTTGTTAAGAAAGTGAAAGAGAGGGTGAAGAAGAGAGAGTATGATTTGTCGGGGTTGACGGCTGATGAGCTTAAGGCTTTTGCTGTTGTTCGTGAGAAGAAGGCTGTGTTTCAGGCAGCGTTGATTGAGGAGTTGGAGTTTGGTAAGGCTAAGATGACGAGGGTTATTGATCGTTTGGAGGGCCGTGGTCTTGTGGAGAGGAAGAGGAGAGGGATGACTAATGTTGTGGTGCTTAAAGAATAAAATTAGAAACTTACTTGCCTTTTGATTTCATCTTTTGGATGATGAGCCCAATCACTGCTCCCAGGATGAAGTATAGGACAATAGATATAACTAATATTGATAATAGTATGAATGCGGGGGATGACGTCTCCATTATTCCTATCAGAGGGAGAATTGCAGGAATGAATAGATAGACGAATGGGCTTGCAATAGGTGGTTTCCCCCCGAGGGCCTGTCCAATGATCGCTCCTGCTAGGAACATGACAACAATGAATCCTGCCCCCATAAGTCCTGACTTCAACCATGTTTCCATGAAGGATATTATCCCCTTAGGTATTTAATACTTCCCCATATGGAAGGGTATACTTATCGATAAGACTTCTGTCTCTTAGAACGAGCCTTAGAATCACCAGGCTTGTAGGCTTCCTTTCGTCGGACGTCGGGGACGATCATGTTACGGTCGTAGGTCATGAAGGCTTTCTTCAGGGTGTCGGATCCGGAGACGTGGACAAGGGCTTTTGCTATTGCTAGTCGGGCTGCTTGGATTTGGCCTTCTGCTCCGCCGCCCTTGGTGTTGATTTGGAAGTCGTGTTTGAGGGCGTCGCCGAGTTCTCTTTGGTAGATCTTCATAGGTTCGAGGAGGGCGAGTTTGTGGAAGAGGTTGAGTTCTTCGACGGGAAGACGGTTGAACGTGATTTGTCCGGATCCGTCGACTAGGCGGAGCTTTGCTACCGCTGATTTTCTTTTTCCGGAAATGATTTTTAACGTCATTATATTTCAGCCTCCAGCTTTTTCAGAGTTAGGGTTGTGGTTGTTTTAGGCTTGCCGGCTTTCATCTTTGCTACTTCCTCGTATTCTGCCGGAACAGTATTGAAACAGCGAATTCTGCTTAGAGCGGCATTGCCACGGCCTTGCTTGTAGGAGAGCATGCCTCTGATGGTTCGCTTGACTATTCTGAACGGTTCCTTCGGAAAGAATGGGCCCTTTTGGCTTGCTCCGCCACGGCTTCTCTTTTGGTAATACTCTTTGATTATTCTTTGTCGGCGTCCGGTAACTACTGCGGCATTGCAGTTGACGATCGCTATCGTTTTTCCCATGAGGGCTTGTTTTGCGGCGACGCTGGCAAGACGGCCGAGAACGGCGTCGGTAGCGTCGATAACCATAGAAGGTTCGAATTTGTCATTCATAGTATGACCACCCCAGATGCTTTTTCGTTTTTTGTAATTTCTTCTTTAACGGTGTGGAACGTTGATTTCGATTCGGAGAGTTTTGCTTGAGCTGCCGGGGAAATGGAAAGGGCTACGAGGGCTAGTTTTTTGGTGAGGGAGCCTTGGGAGAGGATCTTTCCTGGGACAAGGACGGTGTCTCCCGGCTTTGCTTTTGCATCAATTTGATCAAGATTTAGTGAAGCTTGCTGACGTGTTGGGCCAGAAAGCTTTCTTGCTGCTGCGTGCCAGGCGTCGTTCTTGAGGGCGAGTGCTAAGGTTTCTTTCAGATAGGGGTTTGTTTTTCTTCGGGAACGGGACTTGAGTTGTGTCTTTGACATGGTTCTTGGTCGCTTGGTTTGCTTTTAAAGGTTTGTGTTTCATAAAGTTTATATACTAAAGTGTGTATTAGTGTGCATGTTTCGAAGACAAGCTTCTCACACCATACAACACCTTTTTTTGTTCCCTGCTTCAGGAGAGGTGTTGTAGATGGATAAAGTTAGGGTCAATATTACGGTTGATAAAAAGAACTTGGTGCGGGCGAAGAAGAAGTTGCACTTGTTTGGGGGGAAGTTGAGCACGTTGTTTAATGCTTATCTTGAGGAGTTTGTCGACGGTATCGATGCTAAAGTTGGGGAAGATGGGAAAGTGTTGCGGGAACATGTTGAGGAGTTGGAGAAGAGGCTGCAGAAATTGGAGGGGAAACGATGAGTGGGGTTGACGGATGGTTTTTAGGAAGTGTGGTGATTATTTTGGTGGCGGTTATTTTTGATGTGGTAAGAATACGGAAGGGACGGAAGAAGCCTGGGCGGATTGGTGGTTTTGGGAAGATTGCTTCTGGTGGGAAATAGTTAAATAGTTGGAGCTTGTTTACACCTTCATGGCTAAGGAGAGACATAAGAATATCCCTGCTGCCTACCTTTTCTTGCTTCGTGGTGATCAGGTGCTTCTTCTTAGGCGATTTAATACAGGGTATGCTGACGGGCAGTATTCGGTGGTTGCAGGGCATGTTGAATCAGGGGAGACATTTACTCAGTGTATTCTTCGAGAGGCTGAGGAAGAAGTTGGTGCTCGGATTAGGCCTGAGAATATCAGGGTTGGTCATGTGATGCACAAGAATTCTGATAGCAAGGAAATTGAAGAGCGAGTCCATGTGTTCTTTGTTGCAGAGCAATGGGAAGAGGGGATTGAGAATAAGGAAAAGCATAAGTGTGATGATCCTTTCCTGGTTTGATGTAGATTCTCTTCCGGAGAATATGCTTGCGTATGTCAGGGAGGCTCTTCAGGATATTCAGAAGGGTGTTTTTTATAGTGAATATGGGTGGGAATAACTAGAGATTCTCATTGAGAAATTGCTTGACCGCTTGGAGATCCTTCTTTTCAGGATCATAATGGTGTGAGGTGATGCCGACTGACTGTGCGCTTTTTACCGCCCCGAGATTATGTTCTATGTAGATCATCTCCTCCGCCCCTCCCTTGAGATCCTCCAAAAGCTTCCTGAAGTATTCTGGGTCGTCTTTGTCAGGATTGTGCTTTAATGTGAAGAGAGGGTAAGGCATGTTGTTGAGGCCGAAGGATTCCATTTGTTCGTCGTTGGCATTGGTGAGGATGATCTTTTTGTTTGGATATTGTTCTAGGAGCTGATGGAGTTCTTCGTTGATTCCTGAATCTTTGATAATGAGCGTGTTTATAGCGTCGACAAGAATGGTTTTCATCTCTCTACAACTCGGCTTCAATAGCTTGCTGGAAGACTTGGAATGGTTGGGCTCCGGAGATGAGCTTGCCGCCGACGAAGAATGCGGGTGTTCCTTGAACTCCTACTCGGCCTCCTTCTTGGAAGTTAGCTCGAACGATTCCTGCTGTCTTTCCGGAGTCTAGGCAACTGTCGAACGCTGCGCCTTCGACACCAGAGATGGTTCGTGCCCATGTCTTGTAATTTGCTGTGCTGAGTGATTGTTGGTTGTCGAATAGTAGATCGTGCATGGCATAGTAGCCCTCGTCGCCAGCTTGTTCACGAACACAGTGGGCTGATTCAGCTGCTTTCTGAGCGTTTTGATGGAATGAGAGTGGGAAGTCCTTGAAGACCATCTTTACTTTTCCTGTTTTAACGTATTGCTCCTCGATTTGTGGGAGAGTTTGAGAGTAGAATCGTCCACAGAATGGGCACTCGTAGTCAGAGTATTCGATGATAGTTACCTTTGCTGAGGCTTGGCCCTTGACAGGGGCGTCTCCGGCGGTTACTTCTACTCGGGCATCAGATGGGGGTGGTGGGCTTGGAGAAGGACTTGGTGCTATGGCGTTTCCTGTTGGGGAGCCTCCGTCGAAGCTGAATCCTCCGAAGGTGTTTACCAACGTGAGGAGAAGGGTTACGGAGACAAGGATGGTGAGGAGTTGCATGCGATCCATTTTTTTGACTTTGATGGTGTGGTGAGTTTCTTGAGAAGGTATGTGGTTGTGCTCTTTTTCATCACCCTGGTTTTCCATGAGGTGTTGTGGATGTTTGGGTATTTAAAGATTGTGTTAACTTAGTGAATAGGTTTTTTGGAGGGAGGCTTGTTAAAGATTCTTGATTTGTTGGGCGGGGAGCAGGCGCATGGGGAATGTCTTGGGGCGTTGCCCCAAACCCCTTTTTGTATCTGTATTTGTCTGATCCACTATCGCTGCGCACCTTCTCGCCTGCGGCTGCGAGGTTGCTCGCATCTGTGGACAGACATGCGGGGAGCAGGATTCGAACCTACGTAGGCACTAAGCACACTGCGACCTCATCGCAGCCCATTTGACCACTCTGGCATCCCCGCTCTATGGGAACTAACAGTTCCCCTTAGGAACCCCTCCCTTGAGGTAGTCCGCTACGCTGGGTATTGGGAACAAGAAGAGATTATAAACATTGCGAGAATTTACTTGAGGGCCTTATCCACTTGATCAAGGTTGGCTTCGAGAGCTTTGACAGATTGAAGGAAGATATCTTTGGCTGCGAGGTTTCCGTAGGATTCGATGACGAAGAGGATTTCATCTGCAGGTTTGACTGCGTCCTTATCAAACTTGGTGATTTCGTTGACGTCGGTGTCATTCAGATCACAAAGCCAGGCAGATCCAGACTTTTGTGGTTTGAACAGTGGTGTTTTTGCGTTTTGGATGATTGTGTCGATGTCTGGTGTGGACTTGATCTCCAGTAAGTGTCTATAGTAACAGAGGCCGGGAATGTGCTTGGCGTGACTGACCCCCCGTCCGAGCACTGCTGTAGCGACTAGTTCTACATTTTGATTTTCGTTGATTAATGTTAAGGGAGTTTTTGGATAGATTATGTCTGCTGGGCCTTGGAGGTCTTCTGCGTGGACTGTTGCAGGGCCAGATTTTGATAGCTTTAGTTTTATTGAAGTTTTGTCGTTCATGCTTTTTTCTGTTTTGAGGGCGACTAGTCCGAGTCTGTGGGCGAGGACTTCGTCGTAGAGTGCTGAGTCGTTCTTCATGATTTCTACGTCTTCGATGGCTAGCGTTGGGACTTCCGCTACGGAACGTCGGATGGCGTTCGCTAGGGATTCGTTTGCCGGCATTTTGATGACGAGTTGTTCTGGTGTGTTTGAGATGGTTTCCATGGTTCATTTATTGGGAGAGTCCTTTTAAAGGTTTTGGGTTGGATCTGAAAAGATTTTTATATTTTCAAGAGGTCTACTCTTATGAAATCTCTTACAATTGAAGATATTGATCTGCTTCTGAGAGATATACGTGAAAGTGGCATTGTTTCCGTTCCGGAGAGGGAAAATCAGACAGTCTTCAGAAGGAAGGATCTATGTGCCCATCTAGATCATGAGACTTCTCTTGCCGCACCCCCTCCCCGGCAGGAGCGTGGGGAACAGAGTGTAGAAATGATGCGAGATGTTTATGATGTGGATGTGGCTCCTCCTGCAGAAGCAGCTCAACCTAAGGAGGGAGATCCGGGTGCTGTAAAGAGTCTTGCTCAATCCATTGGCACGAGTCCCGCCAAAAAACCTCGTGGGTCTAAGCAAGGGATTAAGAAAGCTCCAAGGAGATCTGCTGAAAGAGATGCACTTATTAACAAGGAATTGCCAGGCTCCCTAAAAGAAATCGGAAGTGCTGTTGGTGTTTCAGGTGAGGCAATTCGCAGGTATATTTCACGCACGGGTCAGTATGATTGTTACCAAAGGGGGCGAGAGAAGGCAAGATTAATGAAGCATTCTGTAACCGGTCGTGGTATGGCTGAGGCGAAGGGGGTTGTTTTTCAAGTGTTGGAAACTAGAATTGCTCAGCTTGCTGAGGGGGCTGGTTGGGCTGAGAAAAAGGCTGTTGCATTCCTTCAGAATAGATCGGGGCAAAAGAAGATAAGGGTTATGCAAAAACACAATTCTTATGGTGCTCTTCCCCGGCTGGTTGAGTTATTTACTAGATATCGCCAGGCTGAACAATGTGGCGAGCAGTTGTCTCTCTCAAAGTTGGGTGAGGGTCTTTTTGAGATGGAGAAGTATGAACCAACTGTTGGTAAGATCTTAGAATATGTAGGCCTGGATCCTATGTTTGGAAAACAGGAAAGGCACATTACGCCTTCTGAAAAGAAGGCTGCCTTGCGAAGGGCTTTTTCTACGGATGCCTCTGAGACAGATGTGAGTTACTTTGTTGATTTGCCTTCTTGGATTGTAGCCCAACAGTTCCATCTTTACGGCGAGCGAGAACAAGGACTTCGTGGGTTTGTTACCCCTGGTGTAACAAGGCTCCTTTCATGTAGATATGCTAGTCAGATTTATCAGACAGGAGATCTTGGTTTTCATGAGTGTGAATCTGCTGAGCTATTAGATGTTCCTCCTGAGATGGTTCGCTACGCATTGGATAATAGAGGGATTATTTCTCCAGGTATCATTTCTTTATTACAAAAGATTTTCGATACGCATGAGATTCAACGACCGTATTTGACGGATAGTGAGAAAGAGGGGCATTGGGAGCGATTGAGAGGGCAAGAAACTTAGTTTATTCTCTGCTCCCTCTTATCCCTTAAGGGATTTTGTTGGGAGCGAGTTTCGCTCTGCAAGGGAACTAACGAGTTCCCTTTGCTTAACCCTCCCTTGAGCATGCTGAGCTTCGCTCAGGTTTGCTTCGCTCGCTGAAGGAATGTCTGAAGGCTGCAGTCGTTGTTCTGTGTGAGGTTATAACGATCCTAGAGCTTTTTGGTATTGCCTTTCATAGAAGGCTGTTCCTCTGAGTCCTTTGCCGCAAACCTCATCTGCAAAAATCTCTGCAGGCCTATATCTTTCTCCAGGCTGCATCTTAGACTCTCCTCCCTCTTCTTCCACCCTTCATTTTTGGCCCGCCACGTGGGACTCGGGTGACGTCGAGGACGTTCACGATCGTGAAGCCTTCTTTGTCGAGGGTTTTGACGGCTGCGTGTGCTCCGGGGCCTGTTCCGTTGCCACCGGTTTGGCCTTTCATTCTGATGTAGAGGGAAGTTACTCCGAGGTCTTTTGCTCTTTCTCCTGCTCTTTTTGCTACAAACATCGCATTGGTTGGGTTGGATCGTAGTCTGGCTTGTTTGGTCACCATGCCGCCGGAGACTCTGGAGATGGTGTTTCCTGCGAGATCGGTGATGTGGACAGATGTGTTGTTTGGTGAGGAGTTGATGTGTGCTATTGCTGCTCTTTCTTGTTTGGTTTTTTCTTTTTTCTTGGGGGTTGTTTCTGAGGAAGGTTTGGTAATTTCGGACTTTCCTGAAGCGCCTTCGGCGCTTTTAGTAATGTCTGAGGGCTTCACGTTTGGTTCTTCTGTTGATTTATCTTTTTTATCTTCAGCTTTTTCTGGGGCTTCTGTTTCTTCTTTCTTTGTTTCAGTTTCTTTCGTTTCTTTCTCTTGTTCTGTTTTTTCTTTTGGTGTTTCTGTTTTCTTTTTAGGCATGTTGTGGTTCTCCTGTTCTCATCAGGGCGTTGACACATCTGGCCATGTCTTTCACAGTAAATCCAAAGAGACATTCCTCCCCCCTGTATGGGATATCCTTGTTGTTTGCACTTTCTCTTAGCCTTGATGAATTGCAGCAGTCAATAATCACGAATCCGTTGGGATCCTGGCTCACTCTTTCTAAGGCGTATGTCGGCCTGATCATGGCCTCAAATCCTATCCCTTCTTGTGCGCAATATTCCCTACACTCATTTCTCATGCGGGAAAATTTTGCCACAAACAATATCTTTCTTTGCTCCAGGTCAGGCATCTTGTTTATCCTCCTTGGTTTCTTGAGCTTCTTCTTTAGCAGGTGCGTCTTCTTTCTTTTCTTCTTTAGTAGAGGCTTCTGCTTCTGGAGCAGGAGCTGATTCTTCAGCGGGCTTCTCTTCGGCTGGCTTCTTTTCTCCACCGCCCCTCTCCGATTCTTTCTTGCTGTGCGACTCCTCGCCTTGCTGCGGGCCTGCTCGCTGCGAAGAACGGAGATTCTTCACAGCAATAGTTTTTTCTTGGCTGACGGGGACTATGTAGCTCGGGGTGTTCACTGTGTTGCCGCCGATCGTGATGAGTTTGTGAACCACCATTTGTCTTGCTGTCTTGACCGTTGGCGCTAGCTTCTGTTTCGCTACGATTGTTGGGAGCCTTCGCTCGAGAAGGTTTTCTACTTGTAGGTCTAGGACGTCTGCTGTGCTTTCTGTTTGTAGTCCTAGGGATTGGAGTTTGATGAAGAAGGCTTCACGCTCTTCTTCTGATGCTTTTGCTAAAGCCTTGGCTCTTGATCGGTAGTAGTTGATCTTTGCAAGGGTCTTCCAGATTTCTTTCTTGTTCTTCAGGCCGTATCGGTCTCGGAGTTTGTTTTCTTCCTGAATTCGATCTAGGTCGAACGGCTGCTTTGGTTTGCTGTATTTCTTTTGTTTTCGTTTCATGCTGATTTCTTCCTCACTCCGACTGCCTTATTAGTTCCCTTGGCTCGGAAGTTTGCTCGTGTTCTCTGTCCTCGAACAGGGAGTTTGTTGGCGTGTCGGACGCCCTTATAGGACTTTATTTTCTTTAGACGCTTGATGTCGAATTCTTTTTTGAGTTCGAGGTCGTGGCCGAAGAGGTGTGTTGTTTCTCCGGTCTCTGGATCAGAAGGTCTGTTTTTCAGATGGGCGGGGAGGTTTTCTAGAGATTTGAGATAGTCTTCGATCTTTTTGATGTCTTCTTTTTTTAGTTCGGAGACTCTTTGGGTTTTTTCTAGATTGAGGGTGTGGCATGTTGCGTTTGAGAGCACCCAGGAAACGCCTTTGATTCTTGTCAGTCCTGCGTAGATGTTTCTAGATCCGGGGATGTCGTAGCCCAGGATTCTGACTAGGACTTCGTGTTCTTCTTCCTTGTAAGGTTTCTTTTCTTCTTTTGGTTTTTCTAGTTCTTGTTTTGCCATGTTATTCTTGTGCCCTCGTCCTCTTGATGATATCTAAGACCTTTTTGGAGTGTTCTTCCATCTTCAATTCATCACCTTCTGTCATTCTCTCCCTAATAGGTATTCCTTCTCTTTTGAAATATGCTTTAAGGTTCTCTACTCTTGGTAGCATTTCTACAGTTAAGTTTTCATCATGATAAAGAATCCTGAATTCCCTCCCCTCTTGATAATCAAATCTTCCCAGATGTATTTTGTTAAATCCGATTGTCCCATCATTTGGGGAGTCGTAATTTTCTGCTGCGAATCTGTTTAGTCCTCTCACTAAGTGAGATTCTTCTTCTCTTCTTTCTTCAAGATTTGGTTCTGCTGTTTGTGGTGTCATGGTGTTAGTCGGTAAAGATATTGAATCTTTGTCTTACGGTGAGCTCATCCAAGATTCGTTTCTCGATGGCTTTCTTGGGATCTGGGATCCCGGCTGATCGAGCTTTGATGTCGTCGAAGCTGGTGAAGGGTTTTTCTTCACGGGCCTTGACAACCTCTTGGGTGTGCTTTCGGCCAAATCCGGGCAGAAGTTCGAGTTGGTGGAGTCTAGTGTTCATGGCCTGTGCTTCATTAAAGAATTTCACAAACCTTTCTTCTTGCTCCCCAACTATTTGTTCAACGAACTCCTGGAGTTGGATCTTTGCCGATTCGGTCAGCTTCTCTCGAGGAAGTCGACCGGCTATGTAGTATATCTTATCTCTCTTCTCTGAACCTATATAAACCTTTTCTTTTATCTCTAAAGACACGCCTCGGCGGGGAACGAGTTCTAAGAGGGCCAGGGTTTTTATTCCGATAGATTGAGCTATGGGATTTGGCTTGCCGCCAGAAAGGGGATACCCGTATGGTAAATAATCTAGAACCAGTGCGTGCTCTTCTCGTTCTGACATGTTACGCTCCTAGAGCCTGCACGATGGCGTTGGCTTCTTCCTCACTGAGCGAGACGTCGTTCACGACTTTATGCACGTCTTCTGCGTCTTTCGGTTGAAGGTCTACGAGTTTGACAAGATGTGATTCCTTGAGCTTAAGGTTTTTTAGATCTCTGAGAGCTTCAAGTTGTTTCTTAGCGTCTGCTGGTTTTTGCTTGGCGAACTTCTTGAGGTAAGCGTCTACCGGTCTTTGTTCATCTGACTTTGGAAGTTGTGCTTTTACTTCTGCCAGTGTTAGGGGTGTTTTGTTTATGAGGTTCATGCTGCGTGTGCTCCTTGTGATGGATTTATTCTTTGGGATACGTAGTTCCAGCCTGCTTCTGCTGCTCTTAATGGGACTGCTGGGAATACGAAAGGTATCGATGCTATAAATCCTGTGAACAATCCTGCAACTTCCGCTGCCCTCCTTAGGGATAATGTGGGCACATTGAAGTCATAGTCGACTTTAAAAATCCTATCTAATCTTTCCTTGGCCATCCTACGGAGAGTTTCCCCAGGAGCCAAATTTTCCATTGCGCCGTAAAATCCGTAAGTTATTGCTCCCGCTATACCGTTATTTCTCTCTCTTGTCATAAAATCTCTAAAGCTCATTGTGCCACCGCCAGTTTCTTCAGATGAATAGGTTTGAGGAGGTAGGTCTTGTCTTTGTTGCCGTCTTTGACGGCTACTTCGTAGGCGGAGCCACGCTTTGCTAGGATTTTGCCGGTTCGGCCCTGCAACGTAGGCTTGTAGCCGAAGATTTGGCTTAATTCTTGGACTATTGCTACGCTATCTCCTTTTGCGAATGACTGGAAAAACCTGCTTAATGAGAGTTTTCCTTTCTTTCTTGGGGGTTGTCTTCGGGGCATGATTATACTGGTCTGTGGAGGTTTATAAACGTTGCTCCACAACGTTTATCTCGTGCAACTTTGGAAAAGTTAGAGTATGGGTGTTTTATTTCTTCGTTGGGAACGCTTTCTCGATTCTTCTCTCAGCTTCCTCTAGAGTGATTGTGTTTTCTGAGGACATGATGAATTTTCTGAATTTTTCTTCTAGAGTTTCCTTTTTCTTCATTCTTCTTAGAGAAATTAGTTGTTTTTATCTTTTTCTCCTAGAATGGCTTGTTTTCGGTTGGTTCTATGAGGTCTATGTCTGAGCCGGTGAGCTGGTTTTCCCCGCCGTCCCCCGAATTAGTGATGTCTAAAGGCTCCTGCTGGGTTGGTGATGTTTGGATGTGTTCTTCTGGTTCTTTAGATCTTTGTTTTTCTAGGAGTTTTCTCTCTGCTTCTTCGTAGGTGTCGGTTGGTTCTTCTTCAGGGTATTCTTGTTGATGTTGGATGGCTCCTTGGAGAAGTGAGGGAACCCTTATCCCTTCCGGAATTTCTACTTTTTGTTCTGGAGTGTGGGTTGGTTTGGGGAGGGGGTTTGTTTCTGATTCATGAGTCAATTGAGGGGTGAATGTGTGTTCTGGTTCTGGGCGAGGCTCTGGTTCTGGTGCTTCTGGTGTTGGTTCGGGTGTAGGTTCTGGGGCAGGAACTGGTTCTGGGGAAGGGGGTGGAGGAGGCTCTTGGAATGAAGCAGGCTCAGGGGATTCTCGGAGGAGGAAGTGTGTAGGTGATGAGTCATCTGATGTGGACGGATATGGTTCTACTATCTCTCTTTTCTCTGATTCTTGTTCGGTAACGAGGCCTTGGTTGAGATTGCCTGTGCTGCGGGCAAGCTCCATGTTTTCGATAATCGAAGCGAACATCTTCCCTCCCCAGATTTGTGGGCCGCAGGACATGCAGACGTCGATGACTACTTGGGGATCGAGTTCGGTTTTACAATACATGCAGCTTGCCATTTTGACCTCTTTAGATGGGGGCTTGTGGTGGTGGGAGTTTATAAGTTTTTGTGGGTTGGTGTGATAAGATTAACCCGCATTCCTTAGATCAGGAAACATTTCATAGAAGTCGGATAGTCTTCTTCCTTGGTTTTTGAGGCAGAAGTTTCGTATGTGATCTGGGGTGTAACTCCTCAGGGCGTTTATGCTTTTCTCCATTGCATCTCTTGCTCTCGAAAGTAATCCCTGTTTTAATAAACTCCTTTCGTATCCGCTAATTATTCCGATTGTGCCCACCACATATGCTCCGCCCTGATCGTGATTTACTACTTGGCTTTCTGTTGCCCCCCCTAATAATGTTAGTCCATCTTCTATTACTTCTAGAGGAAATTCTGTTGTTTCACTCATTTATTTTTATCGGAATCATTTCTTAAATACCTTTCCTTGTTAACACCCTTGACGGAAGGGTTAAAAGGAGTTCTTTGTTTTTGGTGTGATGGTGAATTGGTCTGAAGTTCTGAAGTCTTGGAAGACGGTGTTTGGTCGGCCGGGATATATTGTTTTGGCGGTGGCGGTGGCTTTGGTTTTTTATGTTCTTAATGTTGTTCTTGTTAATTGGGGGAATCTTGGTGTGGTTACGGAGAGTGCTGGTTTTGTTCGGGCGTTGTGGTTGTTGAGTCTTGGTTTTTCGGGAGTTGTTTCTGGTTCGACTTTTTGGACTGTTGTGATCTTGGGTGTGTTGACTGGGGTGTTGGTGAGTTTGTTGGTTGCTAAGACGAGAATTATGCAAGCTTCGGGGAAGAAAGATGGTGTGCTTGCAGGGATTGGTTTGTTCTTGGGGCTGTTTGTTCCTGGATGTGCTGCCTGTGGTGTGGGGTTGTTGGCTGCCCTGGGGCTTGGAGGGGTTTTGTTGGCTTTGCCATTCCAAGGGACGGAAATTGCTGTTGTTGCTATCTTGGTGGGGTATGTTGTTGTGAGGGTGAGTGAAGGGTTTGGGAGTTGTAAGATCTGATGACTTATTGTTCCATTTAAGGAGTTACAATGGAAGGGTTTAAATAGTGCCTCGTGTGAAGGTTTGATATGAGTTTAGAATGGAAAGAAAGTATTCCGGGAGATCATCTCGCTAGACTAAATGTGGGTGCCGCTCTGTCGAACAGCCAGCTTAAAAATCCAGGAATTAGTGGGATTTTCTGTGGTTATCTTGGTTACCATGATGATGATGATGGCGAGACGACATGGGTTGGGATTGTTTTCGACCCAGAAAGATCAGATGCTGCCTCGCTCCGTGGATACTCCTTTGATGCTGAGAGCGCTCGAATTTCTGGAATGTCTTCCGATGATTTAGGTGTGAATGCAAATAGCGTAGGTTTTTATGACATTTCTTTAGGTAGACTCCCCTTCCCAGAATTGAAAGAAGTCTTGGATCGAGTTAGTGTGGCAAGGTGATTCATTGTTAGAGGAAGTTTTATAAGTTCATTTTGATTGGGTTTGTTATGAAGTGGTTCCTGTTTGTTGGGTTTGTTTTTGTTTTGAGTCTTAGTTTTGTTAGTGCGGCTGACTGTGAGATTACTGCGACGTTGTTGAACCAAGATCCTTATCCTGCTGTTCCTGGAGAATATGTGAAATTGGTCTTCCAGATTGATGGATTGGACACAACTGACTGCGGGGAAGTGACTGTTGAGTTGGTTGAAGAATTTCCTGTCTCTTTTGATCCTAATCAGACAAGAGTTGTGCAGATAAACTCTGGGACGTTTACCTCCGATTTTCAGTCTTTTTTGATTGCCCCCTACCGTGTGCGAGTTAGTGAGGAAGCTTTGGAAGGGGACAATCCTATTGAATTGAAGTATACTTTCCAGCCTGCTGCGGATGGTGCTCCGACAGAGTTGTCGAGAGAGTTCCAGTTGAATGTGCAGAATGTGAAGACGGACTTTGAGATTTCTGTGAAGGATTACAACAAGGCTACTCGGATGTTGTTGTTTGAGATTCTGAATGTGGGAGAGCATGACGTCGAGGCTCTGACTGTTGAGATTCCTCGACAGCATCGTGTTGAGGTGAAGGGGCCTAGTCGGAATATTGTGGGAAGCTTGGATGCGAATGAGGATACGACGTTCTCGTTTGAGGCCATTCCTGAGGATGGTGAGCTCGAATTGAAGATTTTGTATACGGATGAGACGAATGTTCGTCGGACGATTACTAAGAAGGTTTCGTATGATGGGAGTTATTTTGAGGGGTTGGTTCGGGATGAGCAAGGAAGTTCTACGGGAAGGTGGGTTGTTGTTGTTTTGGTTTTGGTGGGGTTGTTTTGGTGGTGGAGGCGGCGGAGGATGAGGGTGCATGGGCATTCTCATGGTCATAAGCACTCATGAATAAAGAAGATGCTCTTTCTAAGTTAGATATTCTTGAGAGTCAGATGATGCTCAAGATTCCAGAGAGCTATGAAGAAGGGAGGGGTGCCATTAGCAGGTGGATGGAAGGTGCAAGGAACCATGTTGAGTGTATCTATTCCAATAAGATGACTGTTGGCGAAGGGTTTCAGTCTGTTGATCAGTATACTGATTCTCGGCGCTACGAACTTTCGGTTAATGGAATTCATCGCCATCTTGAGCTCTGCAAGTCAATTGTTGGAGATATTACTCGTATCGAAGAGCTTCAACGGGCTTGATATTCACGGCCTGCCAGGCAGGGAAGAGGCCGGAGATGGCGCCGGTGAGGAAGGAGAAGAGGAGGCAGCCGATGATGAGCCAGGCCGGTGTTGATGCTTGGAGTAAAGTTGTTCCTAATTGTTGGGTTGCTATGGTTTCTACGGCGAGGCCGAGGAGGTAACCTAGGAGTATGCCAGCTAGGCCGCCTACTAGTCCTAGTAGTCCTGATTCGATGACGAATAAGGAAAGAATGTCTTTGTTTTGTGCCCCTACTGCTTTCATTACTCCTATTTCTTTTCTTCTTTCGAGGACTGATGTATACATTGTGTTTGCTATGCCGATGCCTCCGACTACCAAAGAGATGACTGCGATAGCGAGGAGGAAGCCGGTGAGGATGTTGAGGATCGTGCCGAAGATAGCGAGGATTTGTTCTGGCGTCATGATTCGGAAGTCTTGGGTCTTTTCGTCGACGTCTCGTGCTGATCGGAGACGTTTTTCTGCTCTTGCTGCTACCTCGGACATAGTTGCTCCTTCGTCTAGTTGCACGATGATTTGTCCGAGAGATCCTGCGTTGTCTGGGAAGAGTTCTTCGAAGTCTTCTAGTGGCATAAGGATAAGCCTGTCGTCCTGTGGATTACCTACGGTCTTGAGGAGTGTTCTGGCTTTGAAGTCCTCATCGTTTATGGTTATCGTGTCGCCGAGTTCGACCGGTTGGGAGAGCCAGTCTGATGAAGCGTATTGTGCCCCGAGTCCGACTTTCCCACGGTCGCCGGATTGGAGGAATTTTCCTTGGTCGATTTTGTAGAATCCGTTTTCGAGGAAGACGTCTCCACGGTCTGTTGGGAACCCGATGATGAAGACATAACGGATGTCGTCTTTGAATTCTATTTTTGCGTTGCCGGCAGACCAATAAGAGATGTCCTTGACTCCTGAGATTTTCTCTAGGGTTTCTACGTCATCTTCTGTTAACGTAGCAGCACCTTGTGTTATGGGGCCGGCGAGTTGGCCACGAGCTTCTACGAAGAACTTGTCTGTTCCGAATTGTCTGAATTGTTCTTGGACTGCGTCATCTAGTCCTAGGGAGATGGAGACGAGGAAGAAGATTGTTGCGATAGAGATGAAGATGCCGAGCATGGTGAGCCAGGCTCTGAGTTTTCTTCTTTTTAGTGAGCTGATGGCTAGGGCTGTGAAGTCCTCCATCTTATCCAGTAAGTTGTCTTTTTGGTGTTTCATGTTGTTGGTTTTTCTCCGACTCATTATCGCTGCGCACCTTCTCGCTTGCGCTGCGAGGTTGCTCGCATCTATGAGCGGAGAGCCTCCACTTGCAAGGGAACTAACAGCGCTCGAGGAACTGTGTTCCTCGGCGACTCCAACTCCTGTAGAGATTGGAGTTTCCCTTTG
>NYZR01000004.1 GCA_002687255.1 Candidatus Pacearchaeota archaeon
CATACCCCCACAACAACTTCGCATCAGCCCCGCCGAACACCTTGCCATAATACAACCCTAACGTGAGCAACACCATCACCCCCAAACCAAGAAGCCCTTCCAAGAAAGCCCCCCAACCAAAAAGCAACCGATACACCAACACCGTTGGCACCAAAGACAACGTAATCCAATTCGCCACAATCGTCGTCCGAACGTCCTGCCAAGCAGCAACAAGAGTCCACACACCGACAAGCACAAACAAACCGACGATCATCTCCATCACTCAACAAAACAGGAAGTCCTTTTATTCTTTCTCTTTTTTCCCTTCCTCTACCGCAGTCGCCCGAAACCGCCCACCCCGCTTATACTTATTATATCTCCCCTTCGCCTTCTTATCATTCTTACTCTTCCGCCTCCCCGGCATGCCATACTCCATCCACACCACAATCAGAAAGACTTTATAGAACTAACGAAAAACTAACAAGCAGGGGTAAATATTATACCAAAAGGTGTAGGCCCCTTAGCACCACAACCCTTCCCATTCACCAAAATACTTCCATCACAAATTTTACTCTGAATAGACTTACCACCAGAGGCATATAAACCATTACACTTATCAGTCTCCCGAGCATCTGTCGTAGTCCCGCTAGGACAAGTCGGAGCTTTATCCAACAAACCAGCAATCTTACCAAACTCACAATTCACATATTGCTTAGAACCGTCAAGCTTCACCTCCTTAAACTCAACACAAGCAGAAGCAACCAATCCGTTTTTAATAGCAAGATTACACGACTGCACAACAGCCTCCAAATTCTGACCAGGCAGCACCTTAAACTTATCGAAGATAAAACCAAACCCTTGCGTCGAGCCAATAATAATAATAGCACCGACAATAACAATAATAACCAAGCCAACCATATATTCAAACGGCATCTGACCTCTCTTTCCCTCCATCCCACACGGAAACAAAAAACCTTTATAAAACTTCCTACGCAATCCGCTCAACCAACTTCACAGACCCATCAGAACGAAACACAAGTTCATACGCAAACGCCCTGTGTATCTCATGATCCTCAACCACAGCAGAAACTGCCAATACATCCGTCTTCAACACCATCTCACTCCCTTGAGCAGTAACCGTAAATCCTCCTGCAGCAAGATCGTCAAGAACCTCTGCAGTATCTTCCAACACCACACCAGTCATGCCATCACGCCGTTTCTGAAAGGCACGAGTCAATTCATGTCTCACAACAACAACATCCCCTTGACCAACAAGGACAGCATCAGCACCATACCTCTTCAACATCCCCAGTAGAGACGCTTCTTCAAACGCCACATCAGCCAAAAGTTCAGGAACGTGATCCAACTCTTGCTGCTGATTCCCAGCAAACGACACCATCGCAAGCAAAGCAGCTACACAAAAAACAAAAGCAAACACAAACAGCAGCAACGTCGGCGTGTCCCCCCGACGATTCAAGAACCTCATGACAAGCACCTCCCCGAATACACAAAAAAGTGTGCATCTTTTCCTTCAGAAGAAACAGAAACCGGGGCTGCAACCTCACGATATTTCTTCTTCAAATCAGCAGAAGGAACATCGTAATATGGTTCTAGGATCCAGGTTCTTCCCCCTGACCTGCCAGACGTAAGAAAGAAAAAGTTCGTCGTTCCAGTCACACCGGGCCATCCATTCGCAAGATACGCAACCAAACAATTCCCCGAAGGAAGATTACCAAGAACACCATCAAGAAATCGCTCATACGCCAAAATCTCATCTTTCACTCCCTGCTCAGCATTCGGAACCCCTCTGCCAATACGTCGAGTGGCCTCATCAGAGATATATCTCCCTTTCCCGTGATGAACCAACTCATGATGCAAATGCGCATACTGCAACAACCCATCCAACACAAACACCTTCTCGCCGCCAACCACAACCTGTGCAAAAAACATCCCAGTATCTCGCTCAAGCAATCCCTCAGCCACGCCAAACCCAGCAGGCTGCTTCAAACCAGCAGCAGCAATCGACAAGGAAAGAAACCCCCCTAACAACACCACAAGCCCGAACAACACCGGAACACTCGTAATGAACTTCCCAATCTGAGCCTTTCGAGAAATCATACCCTTTTCCTCCGTGCCTGGTGCAAACTACCTACCAACACCTCAAACTCCTCCCCTCCAGAGCCGCCCTTCACAAAAGAAGTCTGAGCACACTGTGCAAAATGCTCATTCTTTCCTACAAAATCACAAGATTCGAAATTGCTCCCAATCCGAACCACGTCCTCCTCAACCTTACCTAACGTCCCCCCGACAATCACAAACTCTCGATGAACCTTCACCAAAAAATCCTCTTCCAACACCGCCCGATCAAACCGGCACGTGGTAAAAAAAGCATCATCCCTCGACCAATCCACCTCATGATCTAACACACAGTCCTTAATCTGCAAAGCTAACACCTGCGCCTCACTCTGCCGAACATCATACGGTTCCCCAAAGAACAAACCCAACCCCAAGGCAATACTCCCTGCGATGATCACCAAAAAGAACAAGAAGGAAAACACCATCACCTGATTCCCTGTCTCCGCCCGACGATTCAGAATCATACGCCCACCTCCAGAACCAACACATTCTTCCCAGAACGAGCACCAAGATCAATCCTCCAAGCAACCTTCACGTCATTCACATATGCAAAACACGTCCGATCGCCCAAACTAAACTGCCCGCACACTTCTTGAGTCTCTTGGTCAAAAAAGAAAATCTGTTGTAAATCGGGAACATGGTTCTTCTGTGCCACCTCCGTCGCAGTATGCACATCCAGCCGCAGCACATCTCCCGGCTCAGCAGCATTCACAGCCTGAGCAATCTCCTTGACATAATAATCTTCCCACACTACAGCCCCCGACTGCTGCTGCCGCAAAAACCCCCACATCAACGCCACAAACACCGCCAACAACAACAAATAAATAACTTGATCCGCCATAATACCTCCAACGCCTTTCCTATTCATGAGAAAAAATGGCAAGAAGACTGCAAGAATCCTCTTTACCAACCCCCAATTCAAAAAGCTGATCAGATAAAGGAACGAAAGGTCTATAGATCCTACGATCAGGAAGATCACTCAAGTGATCACACAAATCAGTCGAAAGCATATAAAGTGGCTGATAGTGTCTTACAAGAACTTGCTTAGATCCAGAAGGCTTACAAAAACCCCCATCCTGACAAGAAGTAATAAGATCAGAACTATCAGGACAAACACACAAACAACCCCCCAAACACTTATCCGGTCGATCCTGCCCTTCACTCCAACCCACCAAAGACCACCCCTTCTTCCCCCTCACCGTCACAGGCCCCTCACTCTTCACCCGCCCAACTTTCTCCATCACCGCATCCAACACACCCTTCGCATCCTGAACGTCCTGATCAAAACGATCGGCATACAACTTCCCACCCGCAATAAAGAACAGAGACAAAGCCATCACAGCAAGCAAAATCCCCAAAAACCGATTCAACGTAAAATCACCCCGACGAGAGATCATGGCGAACCCTCAAGATGTGGACAAAGTGCATTAATATTCTTCACAGTATAAGGCACAACCTGCACCAAAGAACAGCCCTTTGTCTTCCCCTCGTTGGTAAACTCCCCACAATACGCCCCAGCCTGCTCCTGCCCAGTATAAATATTATACCCAACAACACCTGCGCCGATGACAGCGGCAGGAACTGCAACAATCAACCCAATCTTCGTCAAGAGCACTGCCCTGACTGCCTTTGCAGTATTACGCACACCAAACACGGCAGCAGAAGTCCCTCCAGCGAACAGTGCCAGTTTACCAAACCGAGTAAACACACCAGTATAACTTTCCGTGCGAATCTGACTAAACACAATAGCTACTTCAACCCCCCGAGAAGAAACACCGAGAACCTTCTTCTTCTCATCCTGTTTCAATGCCCTCCCGCCTTTCACACCCGCATAAGAACTCGTATGCTCATCTCTAAAGTAGTTCCAATAACTAACGCCACTATCTCCGACAGCCGTCCGCTTCATATAATCGGCAACATCAACCGCATCGACTTCAGCACGATACTGTTGCGTCAAACTAGGATCCAACGCAATCCGAGAACAAATCACACAAGTAGCATGATCAGAAAACCCTAAAGAACTTGACATACTCCCAAACAAATCCAACTTCCCCTCCCCCATCATCTTCCAACAATCATACATCTTCTCCGTAATCTCCTGCTCAACTTTCTCAGTCACCTCAGCTCGATCCAACGTAATCGTCCTCTGCTCCTCTCCGGCAAACGACCCCACACAATCATTACTCTTGCCATCAGTCAAACACACCTTCTTCGTCTTACACTTCAACGGAAACACCGACTGCGCAGAACTCGGCAATGTGGCTCGCTTCAACACCGACAACCGACACAACTCATCCTCAGTCTGAAAAAAATCCTCAAGCCCAAACAAAAAGATAAAAATCAACACAAACCCCAGTAGACCAAGCACAATAAGCACAATCTGATACGACGTCAGCTCCCCCCTCTTCAACATAATCTACAAGAGAAAACGAAGTTTATAAGATTACCCTGTCACAAACCGCATCAACTGGAAAATCCCATAAGTCACCAACAAAAGAAAAGCGATCCACAACACAATACTCGAAATCGCAGGAATCGTCAACTCTCCACGCCGATCAACAAGCACCCGAAGCCTCCTTGGTCAGATCAACAACCAAATACTGCCGATCCTTCCGCACACAAAATAGTTTCCGAACAGGCCTTCCAGTCTGAAGATCCCTATAAACATGTTCCATCGGCTGATCCAACACCTGATCACGCCAAGAAACCATGTGCCGCTTGACCCCAGAAAGATGAGGGGTAGCAGAAAAAGATCCTGCAAGCCCGCTAGCACCGGAAGTAGCAGAAAAAGTAAGTTTGTCGGTCGCAGAAAGAGCAAACATTCCTGCAACACCCGAAGCATCTGACGCAAGAACATTTCCCTGAATTGCACCATTATCCGAACCGGAACGCACCAAGTTCAACACGGGAAGAGAATAGCTTCCCAAGGTAAGAGGTTGACGAGCACGCTGGCCCAGATAGAGAGCCTCTAGATCATCCCCTGCCGCAACCTCATACACCCTCTTCTGTCCCAACTCTTGATACGGCCCATCCCGATCTTTCTGCAACGGATCAAACTTATGCCACCGAGTCCCATCATACCACTTAGCCTCACCAGAAACAATGTCCCACCGAACCAGCTCCACCCCCACTTGCACCTGCCGATCTACCGAACCAACAGGAATAAAATCAATATATGATCGAAGCTTATCCAGATATCCTAAAGGCCCAAGAAAGATGATAACAAGAAAGATAAAAACAAGACCTGCAATCATGATCTGCTCCACAGGCATCTGCCCCCTCCTGAAAAAAATCATCGAAACCGAATAATGTCTCGCAAAAACGAGAGCCCCCCTTCTCCTTTATCAACCAAAGCAAAATAAGCCAACAGCACCAGCACCAGCACCCCAAACGCAATCAGATACGGCACCAACGTGTCCCACATGATTCCCAAAGCACCTCTTTTATTTCTCACAAGACCATAAAACATCACCAGTATTAAAAGTTACTGCTAAACTAACCCACAGTAGAAATGATAGTTAAAACAATCAGCACCATCACCGCAGCAACAGCGAGAGGGATCCACCAACCCTCACCTTGCTGACCCTGATTCGCAACCTGCGCACCAACATTACCCATCACACCTGCACCCTGAGCAACATTCTGCGCACCCCTATGCGCACTAATGTTTTGCCTTCGATCAAGAGCCCAACGTGCAAGACCACCACCACCCCAACTAATCGCCAAAAACGCCAAAAACGCCAAGAGAATTCCAGCAAAGACCGAAAGCGCCCCAAACAACAAAGTAAACCCTACCAACCAAATCACAACCAGCTGCACCACTTTCAGATTCGCAGCAATAATAGAAAGAGCCCCACCAACAACCCAGGAGACTGCAGCATTTTGAAAGGCGCCAAAGGCAGAAAGAATATCGGAGAAAGTCACAAACAAAATCAACCATACCAAAAAGAACATAATAAACACCGTCGTCAGACCATACTTACCTAAAAACAGATCAGCATCTGCATCCTTAAACCCGAGAACATAGAAGCTCAACCCACTCAACAAAGGAGACTCCCTCAAAGCCGCAGCCAACTTCTGATCAGCTTCGGAAGCGACAGCGGGCTGAGGAACCAGATCTATACTAAAAGACCCTGAAAACGTAAAACCAGCAGGCTCAACAGGAGCACTCGAAGGAGCATCCTCAGCAACCACAACCCCAGACCCAAGCACCAAGAACACCAAGAACAACGAAACAAACAGCACCTTTCTATCCATACTACACAAAGAAGATCCCAGTTTATAAATCTTAGCGAAACCCAACCATAGCAATCAGCCACAAAAACATTTATATAGCAATCTCTCTAGCTAAGAAAGAAAAAGATGGCAGAAGACGAAAGCTATAACAAAGCATCGAAGGGAATTGTCTGGCTAGTTATTATAGTGATGTTCCTTGTTGTTATTGGAGGTGTGGGGTTTGGAATAGATAACCTAGGAATAGATAAACTGGGTGAAAAAGTTCTACAATTCGCAGTCTACGGATCAAGCCAGATAGACACCGAACTTACAAATAATACCGTAACAGGAGAAATCGGTGCGATCATAACCGTCATGATGTTTTGGCTTATTCTCTTCGTCGCATTCGGAGACATATTTGAAAATTTCTCTGCGTTCTCATCAGGAATCGGCTGGATTATCGCATTCGCCATCGCAGTCATCTCCGCAAACCTAGGCCTCATAAAATCCGCACTGAGTTGGATCGTAGCAATCTTCGCCTGGGCAGGCACTGCAGCAGTATTACTTTCACTCTTTGCTTCGATAGCAGCCTTCTTCGCCGTGAACTGGGGAATCGGCCCGCTAACAAGTTGGCTAAAAACAAGACAGAAAATGACAGACGCCGCAAGAGGAAGATCTTCCGCAGCATCAGGTCTAAAAACGATGAGGGCCGTAGATCGTGCAAGCAGAGGCTCAACAGGAACATCAGGCTAAATACTTTTTTAAACACCAACCCCTTCAACCCCCCATGATAAAAAAGAGTGTCTTATTCATACTGCTCCTGCTTTCCCTAACAACATTCGCAACCGCAGAGGAACTCACCCTAGATGAACTTGAAGAACGTGTTGACGAAGCAAGAGAATTAGCAGAAAACACAGAAGAAAAAATAGAAGATGCTCAACAATTTCTCGAACAAGAACGTTGGGAATATCTTGGCAACCAATGGAAAGAACTCCTTCTCAAAAACAAAATCATAAACCAAATAGACACATTCCTCAAAAAGATCTCATTCCTCTTTATATTCCTCTTCGGAGAACCCTACGCTCTTTCACTCACTCTCCTCCTCGCAATCATGCTTTGGATCTTCTTCTTCACCGCCTTCAGCCATATCTTCGCAGAGTTTTCAACATTCACGAAAGGTATCGCTTACACCATTGCCTTCGGCATCGCAGTCATCTCAGCGCAGCTTGGAATCTACCGACAACTCTCTGAAGTCATCTTCAGAATCATCTTCTATAAAACAGGCATCTGGCAATGGGCCTTCTTCTTCATATTCCTACTAGCTTGGATGATGGGATTAATGTTCATGAAAAACATCGCACTGGGTATGAAAAAATGGAAAGATGATGAAAGAAAGAAAAAGATTCAGGCAAAACTAGACCAAGAAGTGCTCAGAAAGACAGTTGAAGGAATCGAGGAGGGCCTGAACGAATGACACTGACAGAACTCTTCCAACTTCAAGATCCAATCGTCCTGACCATAGCAACAGGAATCATCGCTTTCGCTGTCATAACAACACTCCTCAAACCTGCTTTCAAAAAGAACAAGGGAACGGCCGTAGCGATAGGCATCATCCTAGCGATACTCACCTCATACAATCTCCACCAAAACAGATTTTACGGGTGGGAACAATCCATGGCGATCATCATTTTTCTCGCAGTAGCAGCACTCTTCCTCAAAATCACCTGGGCCTTCGCCAAACACACATCAACATCAGCAGGAAGGAGATAAGCAAAACTTCTTAAACCTCAACTCACTAAAAAAACAATGGAACACCAACACAACAGACGAAACAAAGCAGGCACAGCATCACTCCTGATTATCATTATTCTCCTCGCCTTCTTCCTTTGGGGCTGGCCAAACTACAAAGTCTACGCCAAAGAACTCAGTGGAAAAGCTGAACTCAAAGAGGCAGAATGGAACCGACAAATCGCTATCCAAGAAGCTATCGCACAAAAGGAAGCAGCGAAACTCAAAGCAGAAGCAGAAGTCATCCGAGCAGGCGGCATAGCCGAAGCAAACACCATCATAGGAGAATCCATCACAGAATCCTACCTCAAATACAGATTCATCGAAGGCCTCAACGACGGAAACACTGAAGTCATCTACGTCCCAACCGAAGCCAACCTTCCTATTCTCGAAGCGAGAGGTTAGAGTGCTGCACGAACAGGCAGGAATTTCAAACGCACAGCCCATATTTGCAAAGCTCCATCAAAAAAAACAAGCACGATCAGGAGAAAACTTAAAAACAGCAATCTTAAACTCGCAGTGCATACCTCGCTGCGAGTCATAAGATTCCGCAAGCGGAATCTTTATATACCGTTATAACAATGTTCTAACATGCTCTCCCAAGAAACACTGACAAAACCCATCGTGAAACTAGGAAACTCAGCAGGAGTGCTCCTCCCAAGAGCCTGGCTAGGCGGCCAAGCCAAAATACAGCTCACAGAAAAACCAAAAAACATCAAAGCAGACATCCTCAGAATCCTCGAAGCCCACTTAGAAGACATAAAAGGAATCTACATCACAGGAAGCCACGCCAGAAACGAAGCAACCCCTGACTCAGATGTCGACGTCCTCGTCATCACGGAAAAAACATCAAAACCGATCAAACAAGACCCATACGAAATGATCCTCATCACGAAAGAGGAATTAGAAGAAGAATTAGAAGAAGACCTCTTCCCATTATATCCAATGATAGCCGAAGCAAAAGCCATCCTCAACCGAGACCTCCTTCAAAGATATAAAAAAACAAAAATCACAAAGAAGAATCTGAGGAGAAAAAAAGAGATGATCATATCAGCACTAAAAATAACAAAAGGATTCATAGAAATGGACAAAGAAGATGCCTGCAACACAGGAGACTCAATAGCTTACTCCCTCATTCTCAACCTCAGGACTATAGAAATTATAAAAGCTCTCAAAAGAAAAGAAATATTAACAAAAAAAACACTCCTTCAAAAGATAAAAACCTTAACAGGCTCTACAGAAGCATACCAAGGCTACCTCAGAATAAAAAACCAAAAGAAAGAAAAGGGGTCTCTTCCAATAAAAGAAGCAGAGGCCTTGCAAGCATACATAGAAAAAGAGGTAAGGAACATATGAACAAAAAGAGAAGAAGAAAACAAATAGAAAGTTTACAAAAACAGATCGGAAAACACAAAGAAAAAATGAAAGAACACAAACAGGAGAAACCGTGGCTTGAAAACTACTGGAAAAAGCAAATAACAACATTCGAGAAAAGAAAAAAGGAGAAAGAAAGCAAACTCAAAGATTAACATGCCATCAACCAAAGACATCCTCAACAAATACTCTACCAAGCTAGAGGGAGACATCATCAATCAAGAACAGCCCCAGCAGTCAGCCGAAGCAACCTACTCAGAATCTTATCTCCAATTCAAACAAGAAATGATTCCCGAACTCAACCGCTACGAACGGCTCGCTCAGAGCCTAGGAAACATCATCAAACTCAGAGTAGCAGAAAAAGATCGAAAGAAAATTGCTGGTTACCTACAAACAGCAAAGCTAGACGTCATCCCAAGCCAAGCCCTCACCCTATCCGTCATGTCCTTGCTAGCAATCTTCCTCGGCACTCTGCTCATCGCAGTAGCAATCTTCCTCATCACAGGCACCATCCAAATCCTCTTCGCCGTGCTCGGACTCATCACATCACTCTTCGTCTTCTATTACACATACTCCATGCCACGCCGCCTCGCTAACACCTGGCGCCTCCGAGCCTCCGCAGAAATGGTTCCAGCCATCCTCTACATCGTCGTCTACATGAAGCACACCGCAAACCTAGAACGTGCCGTCCGATTCGCATCCCAACACCTTCAAGGCCCATTAGCACTTGACCTCAAAAAAATATTCTATGACATAGAAATCGGGCGCTTCCACACAATCAAACAAGCACTCGATCAATACCTCGACTCCTGGAAATTTTATGCCCCAGAATTCGTAGAGTCATTCCACCTAATCGAATCCTCTCTCTTCGAAACATCAGAAGCTCGAAGAATCGAAATCCTAGAAAAATCTCTCCAAGTCATGCTTGACGGCGTCTACGAAAAGATGCTCAAATACTCTAGAGCAATCAGAACACCCTTGACCAACATCTACATGCTCGGCATCATCCTCCCCACTCTGGGCCTCGCTCTTCTCCCCCTAGCCTCCACCCTCCTCCAAGGCCTCATCCAATGGCACCACGTCTTTGTCCTCTTCAACATCATCATCCCCTTCTTCGTAATCTACCTCACCTCAGAAGTCCTCCTCAAGCGCCCCGGGGGATACGGAGAAACTGACCTCCTAGAAAAAAATCCACACTATTCCCAATTCGTTTCCAAAAAACCCTGGATCATTGCAGGCATCATCGCCCTCCCTCTCTTACTTCTTGGCCTGAGCCCCTTCATCCTCCAGCTCCCCTTCACACAAAACATCCTCGGCCTCCCTGCAGACCTCACCTTTGCAGAACTCGGCTTTGACTTCTTCGCCAACACCAAACTCTTCGACTTCAAATCACTCGGTTCTCGAACCGTCGGCCCCTTCGGCCCACTAGCCGTCCTTCTCAGCCTCTTCATCCCCATCTCTATAGCCCTATTCTTCAGCACCGCTTACAAAATGAAAACCAAAAGTCTCATCATCGCCCGTGAAAAAACAAAACAACTCGAATCAGAATTCACCAACTCCCTTTTCCAATTAGGAAACCGATTAGGCGACGGTGTCCCTGCAGAACTTGCATTCGGAAAAGTTGCAGACTCGACACAAGGTCTGCAAACCCAAGACTTCTTCGCCCTGGTCAATCAGAACATCCAACAACTAGGCATGTCGATAGAAAAAGCAGTGTTCGATAGAAACGTCGGCGCAATCATTTCATTCCCTTCTGCACTCATCGCCACGTCAATGCGCATCCTCATCGAATCCGCAAAGAAAGGACTACAAATCGCAGCGCAATCACTCATGTCTATCTCTGAATACCTCAAGAACATCGACAAGATTAACCAACGTCTCAGAGATCTCCTCGCAGAAGTCGTCTCCGACATGAGATCCAACATGACCTTCCTTGCCCCACTCCTCGCCGGCATCGTCGTCGGCCTCGCAACAATGATCACATCCATCCTCAACAAACTCCAAGCACTCCAGCAAGTCGGCGGCGACCAAGCATTGGCAGGTCTCGGCTCTCTAGGGAACATCACCAACATTTTCAACGTCACCCTCATGGTGCCCCCTTACTTTCTCCAAGTCATCATAGGAATCTACCTCATAGAAATCGGGTTCATCCTCACCTCCGCCCTCGTCACCGTCGACGCCGGCAAAGATCCTCTGAAAGAGAAAGCCGAACTAGCCAAAAACATCCGTAAATCAATTCTTCTCTACACCATCACTGCCCTCGTCTCCATAATAGCCCTCACCGCCCTAAGCGCCGTGGCCCTAGGCGGCCTCACAGGATAACAAAATACAAACATTTAAATACTACTCCTAAATAGTAACAACATGAGTAATGAAGAAGATCAAGAAAAACAAGTGTTTGATATAATGGAGGGGATTGTGGAGAGAAGAAGCCCATTCTTAGCAGGAGTGTTCAACAAATATAGGGGAAGAATGAAATACGAAGACCTTGGAAGCAAAACTCTGCAAGGCACGGTAAACAAAGAAGGTATAACATTCAATTTAGGAAGAGAAAATAGTGGAGAATATTGGGAGTTCTGTGAAGACATATTAACAGCATTCCACGAAATAGGGCACCTACTAGACAAAAAATCAGAATACCATTTCGGCGCAGAATGGAGAGCATATAAATTTGAGGCAAAAGTAGCAGAAAAACTAGGGGGCATCTTCCCAAAACTACTAGGCCCTTTGGCGAGAGCAGCCAGAGACAATGACGCAGATGAGTTTCATAGGGTATTCACAGAAAGCTCATACGGCGGGAATATAGGGAGAGAAATCAATAATTTAGAAAAAGTTGCTGCGTAACTATCAGTTCCAAACTTGAAGAGTGATCTAAAAAGAATTCATCAGAACTTCTTCCCTTTTTTCACAGCCCAATCCTTCCACCCCTCAAAAACCCGATCCCCTTCAGGCAAACCAACCTCTTCCTGAATCTCAGAACTAATCCTATGGAAAGCCCCATTCGCCAAGGTATGAAACTCAGCCTCAAGCAACGCAGGCTTCTTCAATCTCTTCGATAATTCCAAAAGCTCCTGCTGCACTTTCCCTCTCAACAAAATATTATCATAAACCGCATCCCAGTTCCCCGCCCACCCCTTAACCTTCCCCGCAATATTCTTAATAATCTCACTCTCCCCGTTAATCAACGCATCGCTCGGCTCCAACTCATCCTTCTCCACGTTATAACTCACAAGGTCAACAAAGCCCCCTTCATCCAAAGGATCCTTCGTCCAATGCTTCCGCACCTCTGTCAAACTAACAAGTCTCTTTTGTGCATGCAACCCGTCAGCGGTCTTAATCGGATTCGCCACCGCAATCAAATCTGTCGCCTTGAAAGAAGTCGCAGGCACACCAAGATCGTTAACAACCCTATCGAACACCCCGTAAGGACTATCTCCATGAATCGTCCCCGCAACCACATTCGCCAACGCACCAACACGCATCGCCTCATACAAAGCCTTCGCCTCATCACTCCGCACTTCACCAACAATCAACGCACTATCTCCAAGACGCAACGAAGTCCGTATCCCTTCAGAGGCCTCAACTTCAGTAGTCCCCTGAACTAACGCAGATCGAACTTTCATCTGCAAAATATCATACCCCAGCTCTCGCATCGCCTCCACAGGAAGTTCTAACGTATCTTCCACCACAAGAATCCGATACTTCTGCATGATCTCCAACAACAAGCTCCCAAGTAAAGACGTCTTCCCACTCGATCGAGTTCCCGCAACAAGAATGGTTCGAGATCCATCAATCATAAAACTCAACAGCCCTGCAGAAAACGAATTCAACATCTTCTTCTCGATAAACAACGGCAACGTCCACGGCCGATCCCGGTGTCTCCTCAACGCATACGCCAACCCACTCGGCGAAAGAGGTGCTGTAACAGCAGCCACTCTAGCTCGAATCTTCCCGAATGACAAATCAGTATCCAGCACAGGATGAGCCTCGTCCAACGGCCGCCCACTCTGCAATCGCAACTTCGCCGCCCACGAATCCGCATCCTCATATCCTGGAACAATATTCGTCACGCACTCATCAAACTCCTGATGCCGAATAAACACAGGGTTCTGCGCAATAGGTGCATTCAACACCACGTCCTGAATCTTCTCATCCAACAATAACACCTCCAACAAACCAAATCCAATCGTATGCCGAACCAAAATCCGAGCCAACCGCTGCAAATCAACATAGCTCAACCCAATATTTTTATTCCGAGCCAACTCCGCCAACAAATCCCGCCCGATCTGAAAAAACACTCGCCGAGTCCTCTCAGGATCTGTGAACTCATCCGCCTGCGGCCGATGCTGCACCAACACTCCCCGAGCAAGATGCAACAACTCATGATGCTCTTGCTTCAACGTATACTCCGGAGGCAACACATGATACACAAACTTCGCCTGATCCTTCTGCTTCATAATCGTCACAGGAATCTTCTCCTCATCCATCGTCAGCTCATACTGTGAAACAAGCGTCGCATCCTCAGGCAACCCAGCAACAAGACGAGTAAACGTAAAATTCGGCAACACATCCGGCCTAAGAACAAGCTGATACGCCTTCATCCTCTCCATCCCGGTATACTTCTGTCCCGACAAAACCTGTATCAACTTAGTCTCCTCCAACAATCCCCGTATCCGTTCCAACAACCGAACATACGCCTTCAATCCGCCAGTATTCACCACTGCCCCCGTCTCCAACTGCTCCCGGGCCTGCCGCAACCGCTGCTTCGTCCCCTCATAACACCCCAAAGGATCCTGCCGCAACAACGTCATCAGTGTCGTCAAATCCGCATGCACCTCGGGAACATTCCCATATCTCTCCATCTGCGAAGGAGACAAAATATTCTCCTGCTTCACCAAATAATTCAACAACCGGGCAATCTCTGCCAACATCTGCACCTGCTCATGAGCATAATGATACGTCCGCTGCTGCACAAACACCAAACTACTGACTTCAGGATGCTCCGCAAGCGTGTCAATCGTCCGAGCCATCACCTCGGGATGCTCAGCAAGAGAAGGCACAAACGGAGCCTGCAAGTAATTCACATACAACACATCTTCTCCACCCTTCCGCTCAACCTCAACCGCATACAAAGCAGCCCCCTTTTTGAACACCATCACTCACGTCTCCGGATCCGATTTCTTTCATCAAGGACTAACTGCCGCTCATACAAAACCCTCTCAGCCTGCAACCTCGTTTGAGTCCCCCGAATAGTTTCCAAGAGCAAATCTTTATCCACCTCAATTGAATAGACAAGAGTCAAAAAAGCTCCGACAAGAACAGCCCTAGGAAAAACACAATCACGGAAAAAACCAACATAGTCCCTCATGCCTGACCAAAGTCTCCTCTCCTTTTATGCCTTTCCCCAAGGCAAAACATTAAAAACTAAATACACCTCTCCCAATCAACAAAAAGATGGCTGACCCACAAACAGAAAACCAAGAGCAAGACGCACCTGCCGAAGCTCCTTCCGAAGAAGCACCCCAAGAAGACCTCTACGCAATGTCCGAGCAACAAGACCAAGGAGCTTACCAAGATGATACTCTCCTCCGCTTGAGAGACCTCGAAGACCAACAACGCATCCTCAAAGATCGGATCGTCCTCGTGGGCGAAACATTGATAGAAGAACGCTCCCGTAATGTCACAGACATCCAACACATGAAAAAAAACCTGTTAGAAGTCAAGGAAGAAAACGACCGTATGCGCTCCGTTTTACAAAGGATCACAGAACTCCTCCCAAGCCTCAGCAGAAAGGAGGAACTTTCCATTGTCCAGCGTCAACTAGACATTGTCAGGAATTAACATGCCAGAACCAGCACAACCACAAGCAGGAGAACAAGAACAAATCAAAGCAGCGGTGACCGGCACAGATCCGAACGCACCGCAAGACAACACTAATCCGGAAGGAACGGCCTTAGGGGACGGTCAACTCAACCTCGGAGCTACGCCACCACCAGGAATGCCTGGGGCAGGGCCTGCAGCACCCATTGGCTTATCACCAGATCCAACGCAACCGCCAGCCCCTGGAGTTCCAGGAGCCCAAGATCCACTAGCACCCCTGCCAGGAGCCGACCCCTCAGCCCAGCCAGGACAAGACCATTCAATCCCGGGAGAGGTAGACTCTGCACAACCACCACTTCCAGGAGCGCCACCAACTCAGGGACAAAACCCCTCCGCACCAGGATCACCGCCACAAGAACAAGGACTGCCAGAACTCCACCCGCCAGGCGCACCAACTGAACCGTCCGGATCATCAGTCACAGGAATGCAACCATCACTCATGGACGGCCCAGAACCAGAAGCACCCCAAGAAGACCCCGGAGCACTGCCAGCCCCAGAACCTGGAGCAGATCCATATGCCCAACCACAAGGAGCAGAACAAGGATACTATGACCCCTACGCAAGCTCCGGCTCCGACGCCATCTCCGAAGTGGCAGAACAAATCGTCGCAGAAAAACTCGCACCAATCAGAAGAGCAGTCGAAGATACCCTAGACCATAGAACCGTCGTCGAATCCAAACTCATCCACCTCAACGACCGCCTCAAACGAATCGAAACAATCATCGACGAACTCCAAATGTCAGTCCTCCAAAAAGTCGGCCAATACGTCACCGACGTCTCCGACCTCAAGAAAGAAATGATAGAAACTCAAAAGTCATTCAAAGCCGTGCATAAACGCAACCGAAAAAAGTAACTAGCGATTGGGAAAAAATACATTTGATCCAGGATTACTCTCCGCGGGGCCAATCCAAATGTTATAATCATCAGCAGTCAGTCGTTCGCTATCTTCAATAGCCTTCATATGGGGAGCAAGTTGCTGATCAACTTGCATTTGATTCAAAATAAAAACCTCCCGCCGATCACAAGTCAGTGGAGAAAAATCGGGAAACTCAGAATCATCACAAAGAACCCATTCCATGCGATCAAGCTCCTCCTCAATCTGCTGACGACTCCGCACACCATATTCACCAGCCTTATACATCCCACAAAAAACCAAACGAACCATTTATCTCTTTCCTAACTAGATTTAGTTAATACCCAAGCAGCCAACCCACTCACTACCAACAAGAAAATCCCTCCAAGCACCTGAGGAGAAATCACCCACTCAACCGCACCACCAACTCCCGGGTTCCCAGAACCATACGCAACGCTTCCGGGCAAGTAAGGCCCCAACACATGAGAGAACACCTGAATCCCTGCAATGACAAAAACCAGCAACGCAACTACAACAACACCAACTCCCAAACCAGCAGGGAACTCGGCCTTGCCCTTCACAAAAGCCAACAAAAAGAGTAAAAACAACACAGCAACAGCCAACACCCCAAACCACGCCCCAATCGCCACCACATACCTCTGAACCCCTGCAAATGACACAAAGAACGAAGCAACAATCAAAGCAATCAACACAGCCACCCAGCCTTGACCGACCAACTCATACTTCATCAACACAGCACCAACCACAAGCGCCACTAACAAATACGCCAAGATCGGAGCAAAATACGTCATAAACGACACATCAACAGCCATGAAAACAAGCCCCAAATAACCTTTAAAAAACTACCGAATCAATCGTCAGAGAACAACGACCCCAACTTTTCAAACTTCGTCTTATCCTTCTTATCACCGCTCGTCGCACTAATCGCTACGATCACTCCGATAATCAACGCAGCCAACACCAGCCAAGCAATCAGATCACCCCCATAAGAACCACTAAACCACCCAAGCTGTCCCCCAAGCTGACCGAGAATAATCAAGAAGATCACAACCCCAACCCCCATCAGAATAAAGCCCCAAATAAACTGAGACTTATCGGGAACGAACAAACCGATCAACACCAGTAAAGCCAGCAAGATCACCAACCCGACACCAAGCCGAGGAGAAATAACTGCAAGAACATCTCCCAAAAGATGAGTGCGAATAGCCAACAACCCCAACACCACAGCAATAATAACTTGAACACCCTTCTGCTTACTAAACAACTTCATCTTATCAAGAATGCCGAAGACAACCGCAAAAATTAACAAGAACGGCAAGATATGACTAAACAAACCAATATCAGCCCACTGATAAATAAGACTCTCAAAGCTCACCATCTCCTAAAGACCCTCCCCTCCTTTAAATATCTTTCCCACTTCATTGACATTTGGGTGGATACCCCGCAGCTTGCTGCGATCCAAATGTCAATTAGTTGATCCCGTCTCGAACCGAGCGTAATACCCCGCAGCTTGCTGCGTTGTGAGCGAAGCGAACTGGGATAGCGAGGTTAGGGATCAGGTTTATTAACCAAACTAATCCTTCTTCTTCTCTTCTTTCTTCTCTCCGCCTTTGCCACCACCGGCCAATACCACAACAATTGCAGCAATCACTACAATCACAAAGACTACATTAGTAGCAATAGCAGACCCATCGGTATCTACTGTAAAGATCCAGTCAAAAATCCAATCCCACGCCCCCGTAACATACAACACCACAACAACCACCGCCACAAGAATAAAGATGCTTAATCCCTTACTCCACCGATCAGACAACTTAAACTCGCCCTCCTTAGCCAAGAATCCAAGCAACACCATCAACACCAGCAAGATCACCAACCCGACACCCAAGAACGCCGTCAACTGAATAATAATCCCCACAGCATTTCCGAACGCAATCAAGATTAATCCAACAGCCAAAGCCACAAGCGCATCCGCCTGCTTCTTCCCATCACCCAGCACCTTCGACTTCTGCAAGATCGCAAACGTCACCGTAAATACCAGCAAGAACGGCAAAATCACCTCAACAAACAATGGGCTTGACAAAATCGTTGGCGCCATACTCAAGAGGAACAAAAGAACTATTTAAAAGTTGCTCTTCAACTTTTAAGCCCGAGAATTTTTAAATTCTCGTTGTTTAAAGCTTATGACAATCTACTCTCCTAAACCAAATCAACCACATCAGGACTCGCATCTTCAGACATAACAGCCTCCGCAGTCATCCCTGGCTCCGACACAGGCAAAGAAGCCTTATTCACAATCACCACATCACCAATCGCCCGAACGAACTGATGAGGAATAATCACGCCACGGGCGCCGCCAAGCATGCTCATAAAACCGGAACCGATCCGAATCCTCCAACCATCAACCTTATTCTCCGTCACATTCACTTCCTCAACCTGCCCAAAGAAATCCCCTTCACTCGTGTAGACCTGCTTCCCCAAAATATCACCGACCCGTTTAATCCGTAACATATTACAACATGCTCCTGATGTTGTAATGTCTGGAAATACGAAGTGTTTTCAACATAAATCAGAAGCACACATCTAAGTATTTATACTTTCTGGTCGTCGAACATAATTGTCCACAGGAACACGATCGCAAAGAAACATCACACAAATCAAAAAAACGATGCGCCACCCAGACCTGAAGGTCTGGGTTTGACGGCGCTCGTTTCATCAAAGACCAAAGGTCTTTGAGGCCCCGCAGTCCGCAG
>NYZR01000005.1 GCA_002687255.1 Candidatus Pacearchaeota archaeon
GCCGCTGGATTCAAGGAAACTATTCTTCCCAACAAAACAGGAATCCTCATTCCTTCTTCAAAACCTGAAGCTATAGAAAAAGGCGTCCGTTCTCTAACTGCAAAAAAAGCAAAAAGCATGCGAAAAGCCTGTGAAGCTCGTGCTCGGCAATTCTCGAACGAAGTTTATGTTGAAGGCATCTTGAATGCCTTGGAGCAAGAAAAATGAGGCCCATCAAAACATTCCGAGAAACCAAACGCCTTTTCAAGCAGCCGTTTAAGGTCCTAGCACTCTGGAAAAAATTCTACAAAAAACCCTCAATAATAAAGCTCCACAACGGCCTCAAATTCAATGTCCGTCCAGGGATTCCAGACATCCAAATGATCAAAGAAGTTTTCCAAGATAAACAGTATCACGAGGCCCTACAAGCACTTCCAAAAAAAGCAATAATCCTAGACCTCGGAGCAAACATAGGAACATTTACTACTTTGGCAGCAAAAAATCAGAACACGAAAAAGGTCTACGCCTACGAACCATTCCCAGAAAACACAGCACTCCTCGTAAGAAATATCGCCATGAACGATCTCAACGAAAAAGTCAGCATCAACGCAGAAGCAGTCTCAGGAAAATCAGGCACAACAAAATTCTACCTGAATCATAAGGGCCCAGCAACCCATTCCCTACATAACAAAACCGGAAAGAGCATCACAGTCCCCACAATCTCTCTTTCACAAATCCTCAAAAAACAAAAAATCAAAAAAGTCGATCTCCTAAAATTAGACGTCGAAGGGGCCGAAGAAGATATCCTTTTCAACACCACAAAGACAGATCTCAAGAAGATCAAACATATCGTTATGGAATATCACCCCAACATAAACCTCAACAAACTCCTCACGTTCCTCAAAAAGAACAACTTCCAAGTTTCTCATCGGGCTTCAAACGAACCAGGCATAGGCATCATCGACGCTCGAAAATAATTTCATCCCCAAACCTCTGCACTTCAACAAAACCATCGGGAACCAACTTATCTCCCATCAAATAGGAAACACCTCGTTCGGCAATATACCGTTCAGTCCAACCTTCTCTGAAAGCAACCTCCGCTTCCCGATTGACCACACCATCCAAATTAACTGTCTCCCGCTCCGAGAAGTAAGCCACAATCCCCGCATCGAACGCCCCCACAACAGTCCCCTCTACCGTATTCTCCCCAAGCCAGACGCCCGCATGATACATATCAACTTGCCATGGCATACTGGGGGTGCTCCAAAGAACAAAAATCTTCACCAACAAAACGAAGAATACAAAACCAATCATCAGGAATCTCTTTTGTTTTAACAACGTCCGAAACAAGGGGGGAACAAGGAACAGCACCCCTATGAATAAAACCGAGAAAATATGCCAAGCTTGAACGAGCCAGAGATACGTCGTATAGAATAGGACATGCAATACAGCAAATCCCAAGAGATAGCCTTGTTCTCTCAACATCTTCCCTAACTCCCCTTCAGAAGAAAAACCACGCAGCCCTCCAATAGTCCCCACAAAACTCACAACCCCCAGACCAACTAACAAAGCCAACTGTGTTGCATCAGCGCTCAAACCCAAATTCGGCTCAGGAATCAAAGCAGCCAGGAACAAAGCCACACCAACCAACCACAACCAACTCCCCCGGCCCTCACGACTAGGACTCACAATCCTGAACAAAACACCAAGCATCAGTCCAAACAGGGCCATACTTCCTAAATTATTCCCCACTTTCAAGGCATACTTCGTTAGAAATACACAGGCCTTCGTCACAAACAATCCCAAACTCCAAGGAACCACATGAGTCAAAGCATAAATTGCCCTACCACTATCTTGACTCACATGTCCCGTCAAAGACCAACTAAACCATAACCATGGCAACACGGTCAGCAGCGCAGCAAGTCCAACGGCAATTAACATGCCTAAACTCTTTCCTGCTCTAAGACCACGTTTCCTCCGAAGATGCCACCACGCATCAACCAATAAAGGCAGCCCCAACAAGACAAACTCCGTCCGAGCCCAGAAAAGTAGCCCCCAGAGAAAACCAAGACCAACAAGCTTCGCCCCAGTAAGATGCCGACCCCGTTTCACCTTGGCATAACTTAATGCAAAAACCCCTAAGAAGAAAGCAGAAACCGAAGCCTCAACACCCATCAACATAATGAACAGTGTCCCCGGATTGAACAGCCAAAATGCAGCCGTCAATTTCGCAGTCCGATCAGAATAATACATAGAAACTAAGGAATACAATACCCAAGCAGTCAACACATCAAACACACTCAACATAACCAATGCAATAGTTTCATAAGCAACCACCCCACTCAGCAACTTAAAGAAAGGTAACAAGATCAGATAATACAATGGCTGAAAGCCGTTCGTAGTTACGACACCATCAAAACTCACAACACCCGATTCAACAACGTTCCGCATGATCTGCATCGCAATGAACCCGTCATCCGACATAATCTGAACGAGATGCTCAAGAGGAGTCACAAAAATCAACACAAACCTCAAAAGCAAACCAACACCTAACAGCGACAACAAAATCCTATCCAACTTCATCAAAAGACGATCCAATTTGACTATAAAAGGATTATCAATGTCCACTTATTGGGCAAGAATCTTCCTACTCACACCACACCACACTTTCATACAATCAGTAACTCTCAACATATACGTAAACTCAGGCTCCGCCAACTCTTCTCTCTTTCCCTCAACCCACATCCGCAACTTCTCCGCCAACTCTTCATACGCATCACAATAACTCTCTGTCCTCGTCAAAGTCACTTCCTCAAGAAAATCACACAACTTCTCCGTCAACAACATCCCATTCATCTCAACCCGCAAGTCATCTAAAATATCATGCACGTTCCTTCTATGGGAACAGACAGGTCGACCGATCGCCGCAGCATCCCCCATAGCATCAACAACTTTCTTCGCAAAGAACCCTGACCAGATGTCTCCAAATCTGTGAATCAAAAAGTTTCCCTCTCCCTGCTCACTCATCAACACAAAATAATACGCTGGCAACACGTCCCGATGGAAGCACGTATTCTGGGTATTGATCGGACAACTTTGCCCAGTTCCTAAAACAAATTGTTGATCTCCTTGATTATACTTCTCTCCTTGCACAGGCAGTGTTAAACGAGTAATCGCATCCACATCAGGATCTTCAGTCCAGAGCCCAGCACTCAACGTAATCCTCTTAGCATCTTCCTTTTCAAATCCTGCAAGAAACCGAACATCAAATGTATCCTTGAATCTCCGCTTATGTGGAAAGCCCCGAGGATACACAGGAACAGGATAATTGAAATCCAACAACCGACAAATATTAACCCAATTGTTCTCGCTCTTAATGGTATGCAGCCGCTCGCTCGCTCCAACAACACTATGCGCCCCGTAAAAGTTCTCGTCCTTCAAGGGAAAGTTATCATCATCAATACTAATCACCCTCTCCGCCCCATGCTCCACAGCCCACAAATATCCAACGTTCCTCCGATTATCAGACTTCCAAGGGATGATCGCAGCAACTTCAGGCCACTTAGCCAGATAAGCTTCCTGTTTTGCCACATCCAAATACTCAACGGTCAACCCTGCAGCTTGCACGTCGGCAATCACCTTCCGAGCGTTCTCATGTTCCTTCTGATCCCCCACAACAACCACACCAACCTTATCCAAGTTCCCAAACTTCTTCAGGTTCTCATGGTAATCCCAAAGAAACGTCGGCTCATTAATAGTCGTGCACACAATCCAATCCATCCCTCATCTTCTCATCAATGCCTTATAAAGTTCATGCCACTCAAACATATATAATCCTAAGAAACCTGGGGAGCAACCGCTCTGAGCGGGACAGGAGCAAGCACCTCAAGCGCCTCTGCTTTACCAGACCCCTCATCACCATCCAAAGCTTTATGATAAGCCTTCAATCCTTCAGCATCATAATATTGCTTCAAGATCTCAGCAGCTGCTTGTAAATTTGCCTTCCCTCCAAACTTATCAGCCCCCGCCCACGCTTGCTCTTCAGTAAAGGCGGCAGGAAATTTAGGAGGCTCATCAATGGCATACTTATGTAAACGATCAATCTCTTCAACCAAAACCTCAGCAGCGACATCGGTCCGCCCCCCATGCATGCTAAGAAACTCTTCCCAACCTCCAGGACCCGCATTTATCATATAAACCTTATTTTCCTTTCCTGCCCTCTCAACAGCACCTTTTAATGTCGCCTTAGATCTTTGTGGCAATGCAGCAGCTTCATAGCCAACAAGCGTTGCCTCAGGATCAACCTGCTCAGCAACCCATTCCATATTCCCTCTCGTGTGCTCGCCTTCGACATATGTCGTGACACGTTCCTCATCGAGTTCCGAACCCTGTTCGACCAAATACTCAAGAACTTCAGGAGCCTCACCACCAAGTTCTCTTGCTCGAGCACTGGATCTAGTTCCAACTCCTCCTGCAAGAAATACAGGGGCCTCAGCATATTTCCTTGTTAAAATCTCAAGAGCACCAGCAGCATGTCTGTTATACCAATTACTAGAGTTAGCGATGGCAACGTTCTGATCGTCATCGGGTAATTCAGAGATATCACTCTGACTCAAAAAAGCATACAGCATGCCTGCAATTTTGCTCGCTTCATCGTCCCATTCCTTAACTTCAGCCATACAAAACCCAATTTTCTTCATTATTTAAACATTTGGATACCGGGAAAAATCACCAAAATAATCCTTAAATCCGTAGCTTTACCAAGCGAGGATCCTGGGATCGTCGTTAAGAACGGCAATATCCGAAGCTGCGTTCCAAGAGTGTGAGCAGCGAGGGGCTGTTGTAAGAAGCACAACAATCCTTAAATACGCCCACATCCCCCCTTTCACAACAAAAAGATGACACAAAAAATACTAGTAACTGGGGGTGCAGGCTACGTCGGCTCAACCCTGGTCCCTCAACTCTTAGAGGCAGGACACAGGGTCACTGTGCTCGATAGCCTCATGTATAATAATTTCCAAACGTTCTTAACACAAGTCCAAGGATATCCCATCATTTCACACCCCAATTTCACCGGCTTCGTCAAAGGAGATATCCGAGACGCAGAGATTGTAAAACAGCTGATGCCAAAGCACGACATGGTCATCCATCTAGCTGCAATTGTCGGCGCCCCAGCATGTGACAAACACAGAGAACAGGCAGAGACCGTCAATCTCGGAGGGACACTCAATCTGCTCAAACACAAACAAGAGGGTCAGAAATTCATCTTCGCTTCAACAGGGAGCAACTATGGAAAAGTCGACACAATCTGCACAGAAGAAACACCTCTCAATCCCCTTTCCGTCTACGGGAAAACAAAAACAGAAGCAGAAAAAGCAGTAATGGAACACAACGGGATAGCCTATAGATTTGCAACAGCATTCGGCCTTGCTCCCAGACTCAGACTAGATCTCATGGTCAACGACTTCATTTTCCAAGCAGTCAAGAATCGCCATTTGGACGTCTTCGAAAGTGATTTCAAAAGAACATTCATTCATGTCAGAGACATGGCAAAAGCATTCCTATTTGGCGTCCAAAACTATGATAACATGAAGGGCCACGCTTTCAATGTTGGAGATAACAAACTCAATTACACAAAGAGAGAGATCGCTGAAATGATCAAACAAAAAGTTCCGGAGATGCGTCTTTGGTATAATGAGAAACTAGGCTCCGACCCAGATCAAAGAAACTACGAAGTGTCTTACAAGAAGATCCAAGGCATCGGCCCAGGGTTCTTCACAGACATCTCAATGGAACAAGGAATGGACGAGCTCATCAAGACTGTGCAGCACATCGAAATTCATAATCCCTACAATAATCTCTAAAATGGATCTCTACCACAAAACTGTCATCATCACCGGGGGGGCAGGATTCTTAGGGAAGCGCATCGTGCAAGAACTTCAGGATCAAGGGGCCAAAGTTCTTATTCCAAGAAAAAGTCAAGTAGATTTTACAAACTTCGATCAAACAAAAACATTTATCAACACACATCCCGCAGACATCATTATCCATTCCGCCGCCCTTTACGGAGGTCTCGGAATTAACGAAAGAATGCCTGCAGAGATTTATGATATTAACACTCGAATGTTGCTCAATCTATTTAAGGCAAGCATCGATGAAAATGGTAAGCCCAAATTTGAAAAGTTCGTCACCATCGGCTCTGCCTGTGCCTATCCAAGCATTCTCGGAACAAACATGTCTGAAGAAAAAATGTGGGATGGCCCCGTCGACAAAAGTGTCCAGAACTATGGGGAAGTCAAGAAAGCCATGGAAACTCTCGGTCATGTCTACAGAAACCAATACGGTCTCAAGTCCATCCATCTTCCCTTGGCAACCATGTATGGGGAGGGAGACACTTTCAATCCAGACCGTTCACATGTTCCTGCTGCGATGATCCGACGCTTCGTAGAGGCCGTCCAGAGCAATAAGACAGAAGAGGAACTCTGGGGCGTCCCAGATACTGTCCGAGAATTCATGTATGTCGGAGACGCAGCACAAGGGATAGTCAAAGCTATTAAGGAATTTGATGGAGATCCCAACACGGAAGACCAATCAAAATACACACTCAACATTGGCACAGGAAAGGGAACAACGATAGATGAACTTGCCAAAACTGCAGCACAACTTGCAGGCTATCAAGGAACAATCAGCTATAACGGCCGTTCCCCCGGACAGAAGGAAAAAGCACTTAACGTCCAGAGGATACAAAAACTTTTAAACTGGACCACACCAACGTCATTACAAGATGGTCTCCAAAAAACAATCACCTGGTATCAGGCCAACAAAGAACATGCAGACCAAAGATTCTAATCTATTAAGCGTAGGAGTCATACTTCCCGTATTCGATGAAACAGATTCCATCTCGGAAGTAACTGGAAAGCTTGAACAAGCTCTCGGGCCCCACTTAGAAGAGATCCTAATTATTGTTTCTCCAAAATCACAAGACGAAACAAAGAAGATCTGCGCCGAACTAGCAAAGAAGAAAAATATCAGAATGGAAATACAAGAAGATAATCCTGGCCTGGGTCCTGCAATTAAACAGGGAATGGCCTCCTTGAAAGGTAGTGGTGCCATTCTCTGGATTGACAGCGATGGAGAAGCAGACCCTGCAACAGCAAAGCTCATGGTTGAAGCAATGGTCAGAAAAAATGCAGATCTTGTTGTTGCTTCCCGCTGGCTCAACGGCCGTGCAGGCTTCATCGGCTATGACAATACAAAATTCTTCCTCAACTACTGGTTCAGAAACATACTCAAGGTGATCTTCATGACGCCCCTGTCTGAACTGACATACGGCTACAAGCTCTTTCGAAATAAGCCCATCCTACAACAAATGAACTGGGAATCTCGTTGGCACGACATCGCAACAGAAACCACGCTCAAGCCACTGGTCTTTGGCTTTAAGCCAGCACAAGTCCCCACAGTCTGGACAAAAAGAAAAGAAGGAGTTTCAAAGAACCCCTTCAAAAATAACTTCCGTTATGTCTACCGAGCAGCCCAGATCAGACTCCTTTCCCTTACAAGGGCTGGCAGAAGAAAGATGCTGAAGCCAAGATCCACAAACCTTTAAAACTCCTTTCTCTCAAGAACCTCATGGAAGCTGTCCACCGCCACGGAGAAAAAAAACGCTATAACGCATTAAGCAATCATGCAAAAGGCTCCATCCTCAACATAGGGGCGTGGGGGAGCGATCAACACAAGCATCTTAAGAAAGCACATCCAACAGCGCTTTCTGCAGACCTCGCCAAAGCAGACATCATCCTCGATGCGGACAAACCCTTCACAAAAAAACAAACCAAAAACAAAACCTTCGACACAGTCATTGCAGCAGAAATCATCGAACACCTCGAAAATCCTCTCCAATTCATCAAATCCTGCAAATCTCTACTCAAACCTCACGGCCGCATCATCCTCTCTGCCCCCAACGCCACATCACTCCAACACATCCTCCGTCCGGGATGGGGAACCTCAAACAAAAAGTTCACCTCTCCGGAAGGCCACCACTACCACTTTCACATCAATACATTCACCCTACCAATGCTTGCCTCTCTCTGCGAACTCAATGGCCTCAAAGTCACACACCAAGAATACATCAACGCCTTCTGGTCAAACCCTCTCCCCTTCGCCCTAGCTCAACTCATTCCACGACTTCGTGGAGATTGCTTTATCGTCGCACAGAGGCCTTAGCTCTCTTCAGAACAGCCCTTACAATCATCATATCATTCCGATCAAAACTTCTAAACAACCATAAACATCCCAAATACAAGATACCAAACAATGCTAGCAGCCCCAAAAGAACCCAGAACGTTCGAACGACGATCATGCTTCTCAACCACAAGATAACCAACAGGGGAATAATCGAAGCTGCAACCACCCCAACCAACCTCCTCCTCAGAGGCATAACTCCCAAATATCTCTTCGTCTGCACAAAGAAAGTCACATATAACAACACATACACACTAGAAGTCGCCAAGGCAGCCCCCGTAATTCCATACAAAGGAACTAACCAGATATTCAACCCGAGGTTCACGACAGACGCCCCAGCAAAGTTCATCAAAATAGTCTTAGATTTCCCGGCCATGGAAACCAACTGCTGAGAAACTGTCATCAAGGAAAAGAAGAACATACCAACCGCCAAGATTTGCAACGCCGTTTCCGCAACAAGATACTCTGCCCCGAACAGAATATTAATGAAAGCTCCCGGAAACAAGAAAATCAAAATCAGCGCAGGAACGTTCAACACAAAGATCCACTTAGCTACCTGCTTGCTCAACTGTTCAATAACATCAACCCTCTTCCGAGCATACTCTTTCGTAATCAGTGGGAAGAACAACTGCATAAACAACTCCGGAGCCAGACCAAGCAAAACAGCAATAGGCACAGCAGCGTTATACCAACCTACTGCCGTAGCGTCTTGAAAGAACCCAATAGCAAAAGAATCAATCCAGAAGAAAATATTGAACACGATCCCATACAACAATAGGGGCCAAGAATATGAGAACACCTCTTTCCGCACCTTCCCCCGTTCCTTCTCAGAAATATCTGGCCGCACAAAGACCTCACTCAGCTGCGTTTTGCATACAAAGTAGCCAATAAGCAACATGCTCATGATACCCAAGAGATACGAGAAGACCACACCTTCCGCCTGCCATCCAAGCCAAGCGAAAATCCCTAACGCAGCAACTTTCACAGCATTCTGTAAAACATTAAACAAGAAAGTATACCATCCAATCTTCTCATACGCCCGCAAGGTCCCCAAAATAACCTGCACAAACAACGAAACAGGAATCAGGATACTAAACCACTGCAAATACAAAATAAGCCCCGGATTATGGAAGATGCCAACAGAAATAGGTTCTGCCAGAAAATACAACAACGCTCCTGCAACAACTCCGCTCCCTAAGAAGATCCCTGAAGTCCAACGAAGCAAATAACGAACCTTGCCCAAAGCTTTTTTCCCTCGATAAAATGGAATATATCTAATCAACCCCTCACTTAATCCCAAAGCAGAAAACGCAATAAACCACCCGACAACCATCAACGCCAAAGAGAAGAGCCCATACGCTTCAGCCCCAAACGACCGAGCAATAATAATCCGATAGGCATAACTCAGAACCTTCGAAAGAAACAATCCAACAAAGACCACAAGCCCCGACCGAGCTAGCAACCTCAACCCACTCCCCACTTGCTTCTCATTTTTCGAACTCATTGTTTCTGAAACACCGTAAGTGTATCATACTTTTCTATCTCAACAAACCCTTTCGGAGCAAAGTCTTTGATATATCCAACAGCATACTCAATGCTATCGTAGTCAGTTTCATCAATCGGATTCTTATTCAATCCCCCACCAACCCAAATCTGCCTCCGACTCTGTATCTTCGGAACCGGTTCCCAACGTCGTTCATACAAACTAACCTCATCTGTTTTAGATAAATCATAATCCTGCACGCTCACAAACTCCTTAACACGAGAACCCCAATACAGATCTGCCAGCACTTGATAGCTATCAGGATCGGGGCCAACTAAGAAGGCCTCATCAGGATAGTCTTCAGCTAACTGCTGCACATCTGCAATCACCCTGTTCCGTAGCAAAACATCAGTCACTTCCAAACGACCATCTGCCCGATATGCTTGGACAACATTCTTCAAATCATACCCTATCAGATTATGAGTCTGCAGCGAGCTATCAAACGTCCCGTTCACTTGAACAACATAAGGAGATACCAACAATGCAGAGACAAGAACACTAGCAATCATAATCTTCTTCCACACTTCCTTGCTGAGATACTTGCCGCTCAAGATAATCATCACAGGAGCCAAAACCAGCACGTATCTCATCTGCGGATTAGCAAGAATCAAGACCAAACATAAACTCAGCCAGATCATACTCTTCCTGTGTTTTACAAACAATTTCTTCGTATACAACATCCAGAAAGAAAACGGCACGACCAAGAAAATCCAAATAAGATCAAACAACGTCATCGGTGTATGCCCTTGCCCGCCATAAATGCCCCCACCAATATTAGCTAAAGTCCCCATGCTGCTCTTCAAAATAGTATAAATTGGGAAACCAAACAGTGCCGCATCCAAAATCAGTCTCGGCAACAACCCAACAGCAACAAGTGCCAGGAAAGCAAACCCATGCCCAAGTTTCCTATGCCATAAATAAACCAAACCAAGAAAAGCTCCAAAGAAAAGAATCGTGTCCCAGAACGCCCAACCCAACCCCACAAGCAGCCCAGCATACAACACCTCTTTCACACCTCCAGTCTTAGCATATCGTTCCATAAAGAACCAGGCCCATAACATCGCCAAAGCGGCCACTTGTATCGGCCCAATCCACGGGGCCATATACCACACCGCCGGCGCCACCAAGAATAACCACAACGTCCTTCTGTCTTTTCCAGAAACGACAAAAACAGACCAAACCAACAAAGCCAACAAAATTAAATTCGTAACTTTAAACACACCAAACTGGAAAGTCAGTAACAACGGCGCATGCACGGCCCCAAGCAAATAACTATGCGAGCTCCGAATCTTCGCAGCATACTGCCCCGACAAAAACTTCCCCACATCCAAATAGTCCCCAGCATCCGCCGGCCCATTGAACGTCGTCGACAATGCCAACACAACCAACGCAGCAAACATCACTACTTCCCAGCGATACTCTCTAAACCAGCCCATAATCAAGAGAGTCACAGAAGCTTTTTATACCTTCTCTCCTCCCCAATGCCATGAACATCCTGGTCGTCGGAGGCGCAGGTTACATCGGCAGTGCCGCCGTAAAAGCCCTCCTTGAAGCCAATCACGAAGTCACCGTCCTTGACAACCTAGACAAAGGCATCCGTTCATTAGTAGACCCTCAGGCAAAGTTCATCGAAGGATCCCTCTTAAATGAGAAACCACTAAACAATCTCTTTTCAGAAAACCGGTTCGAAGCAGTCATGCACTTCGCTTCACTCAAAGCCGCAGGAGAATCCATGACACACCCCGAAAAATACAGCGAGAACATAACCTCCATGATAAATCTCCTCAACGCCATGTCTGCCCACAAAGTAAAAAAAATAATTTTCTCCTCTTCAGCAGCAGTCTACGGCACACCACAATCTCTCCCATTAACAGAAGAAAGTCCCCTCAACCCAGAAAATTATTACGGATTCACCAAACTCGTCGCCGAACAACTTCTAGATTGGTATGAAAAACTCAAAGGCATACAATACATCTCTCTCAGGTATTTCAATGTAGCAGGAGACGCAGGACTGAACTACATCGATCCAGAAGCAAACAACATCTTCCCGATAATCGGAGAAGTCCTCCAAGGAAAGCGCCCCGCCCTCAAGATCTTCGGCAAAGATTATGAAACAAGGGACGGAACTCCCGTCAGAGACTACATCCATGTCATCGACCTCGTCGATGCACACCTCAAAGCCCTTAAACTAGAATCCTCAGAGATAATCAACCTCGGCTCAGCCCAAGGCTATACCGTTCTCGAACTCATCAAAGCTTTCGAATCTGTTTCCAAAAAAACAATCCCTCAAGAAATCGCACCACGCCGATCAGGAGACCCAGCAGAACTCTATGCCTCCAACGACAAAGCAAAATCACTGTTAGGCTGGGAACCAAAACACGATCTCAATGACATGGTGGAAAGCACAATCAAAGCCTACGAACCTTCTCCCCAAGAATAACTTGCTCATACCACAACTGAAAACAAATCAAAGACCAAGCCTGCCGACTATAAAACAATCTCGACCCAGACCAATCAGAAAACATCTTATCAACATACCTCTCATCAAACAACCCTTGCCTCTTCAGATACTTCTCTCCTAACAACTTTTCCCGTAAACCCGTAAGCTCATCCCCAAGCCAAGAATCAATCGGAACAAAGAAATGCTTCTTCTTCCTCGTCAGAGTCGCCGCAGGCACCACACCTTTCATCGCCTGCCTCAAAATCCACTTTCCTGTCAGACCACGAAGCTTCAACGCAGTAGGCATCTTCCAACCCAACTCAACAATCCGATGATCTAAAAACGGAACACGCCCCTCAACCCCAAAAGCCATAGTCTGTTTATCCACCTTCATCAACAAATCATCAACCATCGACCCTTTCAACTCAGCCCTTTGAGCCTCTCTTACAACATCTTTAGAAGAACTAGTAAACTTCTCAAACCCCAGTGAACCCCGGCCTGGTTGTTTGCCTATCACATCTTCTCTTTCCGAATCATCAAATATCGAGACCTGCTCCAACCACTGCTCCTCGGGATCATCAGAAACTAAAAACTTTCCAAACCGCTCCACGCCCTTCTCCCCCAATGCAGATGCATACCCAAACCCTTTATCAAGTAACCACCCTGGGGCCCACCGAATCAACGCAGGAAACCCAGATCTCAAACTCTTTGGCATCCGCCCAGCAATCAATTGATGCCCTTTGAGAAAACGATACTGTGGATATCCTGCAAACACTTCATCTGCACCCTCTCCCGTCAACACTACAGTCACTCCTTTCTTCTTGGTAAACCCAGACAACAAATACGTCGGTATCGCCGTCGGATCGGCAAACGGTTCGTCCGCATGAGCCACAACAGCAGGCAAATGCCTCACCGAATCTCTACCAACCAACAACTCATGATGCTGTGTCCCCATCTCTTGGCTCAAAAACTGAGCAGCCTCAGCCTCACTATGCTCTTCTTCTTGAAACCCAACAGAGAATGTCTTCACCGTCCGCTCCGCATGCTGCTGCATCAATGCCACAACGCTACCAGAATCAACCCCTCCAGAAAGAAAAGCCCCATACGGAACATCCGCCATCAACCTCGCCCGAACAGAATCATCTAACAACGCCCGCAACTCTGCAGTCCAAGCCCCCGTTCCCCTCTTCTCAGTCTTCTGAGGCAAACCCCAATACCCCCTTTTCTGCAATTTATTCCCCTTCAAATCCCACACCACATAACTTCCAGGCATAACTTTCTTCACCCCGTCCAACATCGCTTCCTCTGTAGTCGCAGCCCTGAAAGTCAAATAAGAAGCCAACGCATCCAAATTGACTCTTTTCTTCTTCACCAAACCAATGAGAGCCTTCATCTCCGAACAAAAAGCTATCCGACCACGGTCAACAAAATAATAAAGAGGCTTGATCCCCAACCGATCACGAACTAAAAACATTCTATCTTTCTCTTTATCATACAAACAAAACGCAAACGCCCCCTGCAGCCGCTCCAACAATCCCTCCAACCCCCACTCTTCATACCCATGCACCAATACTTCAGTATCCGTGTCCGAAGTAAACTCATGTCCCTTCAGCTCTTCCCTCAAGGCCCGAAAATTATAAATTTCTCCATTAAACACCACCCACACGGACTCATCCTCATTGTGCATCGGCTGCTTCCCCCTCTTCGACAAATCCACGATCGCCAGCCGGCGATGCCCTAAACTCACCCCTTTGTCAAAATAAATCCCAAACCCATCCGGCCCCCGATGCTTTATCTGTTTCAAACCAGACTGAATAAAATCACGATCTTCCCACGAACATCCCAGTATCCCGCACATTATAACACCTTCTTCACACTATACATATCCTTATCCTTATAATGATTTCTCGAAAGCATCTCAAAGATAAACCCAAACACCACCGCAAGACCTCCCATAATCACAAGCAGCGAAGCAAACGCCAAAACAGGGCCGAACTCCAAAGAACCAATCATGAAAGCCTTCACAATCTGTTCAATCAAAAGCAATACAGCAGCAACCCATGACCAAATCCCAATCCTCCCAAAAAAATGCAAGGGCCGATCAGAATAACTCGCCCAGAACTTCAAGAAGAACAGATCCATAATCCCGTTGATCCCCCGACTAAAGTTATACTTCGTCAAACCAGCATGCCGCTGCCGGTGATTCACCTTAACCTCTCCGATCTTATATCCTTTAATATACAAGTAAGCGGTAATGTATCTATGAAGCTCCCCAAACAACTCAAGGTCTTGCAAACACTCTCGCTTGTAAATCTTGAGAGAGCAGCCATAATCATGCAACTCATCCCCGATCACATCCTTCCGCAAAGCATTCATCAACTTGCTCGCAATTCTCTTTCCAAATCGATCCTTCCGATTGTGTCGCCAGCCAGTCACCACATCTAAATCATCAGCTCGCATCTTCTTCAACAGCTGTGGTATGTCAGCAGGATCATTCTGCAAATCTCCATCCATCGTCACAATCAAACTTCCCTTCGCAATCCCAAACCCTGCCCGCATCGCAGGAGTCTGCCCGAAATTCCGACGGAATTCAATAACTCTCAAAAGATTCTTCTCTTTCTTTTTCAACGCCTCCAACTTCTTATCCATCCCATCGCTAGATCCATCATTCACCACAATAACCTCAAAACCAGAAATCTCCCCAGCTTTCACCAACCCCACAAGCGCAGCCTTATTCTCCTCATACAACTTCACGATGTTCCCTTCCTCATTATATGCAGGGATCACCACACTGATCGTATCTTTCGCCATCCCTCACAAAATCAGATTACCTATTTAAGTCTTATGAGGACCAACCATTCTAAATCAAGCTATCACATTTCTTACAGAAAACCTTTATAAACCGCCCTTCCCCAAAATCAACATGCAAAAGCAGATCAAATGCGATGGAAGCGTAAGTTCCCTAGCTGGCTGCATGCATCTCCGTAGACTCGACTGTCTTTATTGGTTTCACTAACCAAAGACGGTCATCTTTCTCAACCTCATAGAACTCTGTTCTATTCTCCTGAAAAATGACTTCTCCAAATAATATTCCAAAATCCTGCATAAAAAACCTTAGAGATCTAACACTGGGAAGTCTCAACCAAAGTCAGAAAGACTTCCTCTTAAGCGTCTCACAAGAACCCTCTAGAACAATCTCAGAGGTAGTAAAAAAGATTACAAAGGACAAGCAGACAAGCGAATCAACCATCTGGAAATCCATTCAACAACTTAGATCTAAGAATCTCCTCACAAAATCTGGAAAGTTATCGTTAACACCAACAGGAAGGTTTCTAGTGGAGGAAAAAAATGCCTGACTTTGTGAGAAAGATAGAAGCTGAATTAGAACAAGACCTAGAGAAGCCTCTTGTTCGAGAACCAAAGAAGTTCACAGACCTAGACGTAACGACCAGCTTCGCCCACCTAACCCCAAATCTCACAGTAGATGAAATATTTGGCTACCACGGATTACAAACCCTGGCAGAGCAGCTGGAAGGTAAAGCGCACATCTTTCCGTTCGACTATGACGGCATCACCCCCTCGAAAGATGCACCAAGGGCAGACGTGTTTGAAACAAACTTCAAGCAGAGACCAACCATACTCTCGGAGCCCAACACACCACCCTATCTCCAACCTTTTCAACCAGAGGAAATCAGGAAGGAACTCAACCAAGACTGGGAAGGCATGATCATCAATAGCATGCCCAAGGGGCCGACAAGAGAAGCATTTACTGAAAGATTCCTCGGGCTCACAAATATCCTAAGAGATACTCTAGAAACCTCAGAGAACACCAGAGACTATCTCGCAAAGGTAAGGGTTTCCTTCTTGAAAGAACTAGGAATAAAACTATCCGGCGCCCCAGAATCAGCAAACGCAGAAATCCTCGCACAAAAACTAGAAGAAGACTATGGGGCCGGGCACCCTTTCTGGCGATCGCCCCTCCCCAGAGAATTCAATCTCAAACACAAAAGCAACGGCCCAAAAGGAACCTACCTGTTCCGAGGCGTAAACGACAACGGCAGACTCGTCCCGGTAAAATTTGACGAAAGAGAAGAAATATTTAGCTTCTTCAACTGCGGAGAGCTCATCGAAATCCCTGCCCCCGAATCTCCGGGAGCGTTTGCCAACGGCATCCTTCATCCAACCGTCTCCATCCTCACGTATGCAATCCTCAGCCCCTCAAGAGTCCCCAAGGAAAACGGCAGAACAACAAGAATCCACCTCGCAGGGAATTTCATGGCTGGGCAAAACGGAAACGGATATGCCAAGGAATTTATTGACATACTAAACCGTGAACCTGGATATGATCGGGTCGAGCTAGTGGGAACTGAGTATGATGGGCGTGGCACCATCCAAAATGGAAGGAAGGAAGGCATAGGTATAGGCGTCGTCCTGCCTCACTTTGGCAGAGCCGGTTTGACCTCCTGTCTAGAAAATGAAGCCCCCACTCACCTTCAAAGAAACGAGGTGCTCCTCGATGACTAAGAAAGTGAGGGCAGAAATCTGGCACGGAAATCACAACCTTTTCCTCTTGGTAGCCAACAGNNNGCNCTTCTCGAGGNNNAAGATAAGGGAAATCTCAAAAGAATTTAACCTAGACGGAGTCATCTTCGTCAAGACGACGAAGCCATTCGAAATGAAATTCTTCGACCCAGCAGGGTCTCCGGACAATTGCGGAAACGGTCTAAGGGTCACAGCAAGATTCATCTCTGAAAATCTAAACATTAAAGAAGGGGAGCTGCTTTCCTTGAAAATGAGGTCATCATTCAAGGTTTCTCCAGAAAACTCAGAGATCATAATCAAAGAAGTTGATATAAAACGGAAAGGTGCATGCACTGTAGCGGGAGTCTCCCATCAAGTCATACTGGTCAAAGAGTTCGAAAAAGCAAAAACACTAGCCCCTCAACTAAGAGATGCCCTTGACGCAAATATCACGTTGGTCAAGCCCCTCGGAAGGGATGTCTTCGCCCAGACCTTCGAAATCGGCGTAGAGGATTTCACAGCGGCATGCGGCACAGGGGCCATCGCAGCCTCACTCCAAACCGGGGCCACCAACATCTTCATGCCAGGAGGACTTCTCAAGGTGAAAAAAGAAAAAGATGCAATATCCCTATCAGGAAGAACAGCCTTCGTTCAGGAGGTAGAATTATGACACAAGAACCAGATTTCATCTCAGACGAAGAAATAATGACGATCCCCATAGAAGACAACGGAGAACAACTCGTCAACCTCAGAGATTATAACAAAGATATAATCATAGACATAGAAGAGGAGAGCAAGTCAGCGCAAAAATTACCAGAAGACACATGCTTTGTAAGAGAGAATGTAGCCGTAATGATCTCAAAAGCACAATCTCTTCTGCCCCCCAACACAAAATTAAAAATCATCGATGGATTCAGGCCGATGGAAGCGCAGAAGAAAATCTATGCTCAAGTCTTCGAGGAGATAAAAACAAGAAACCAAAATTTCTCTGACAAGGAAGTGGAGAAGGAAACCGACAAGATAGTAGCAAATCCCAAGATCGTTCCATTCCACACCACCGGCGGAGCAGTAGATCTAACACTGGCTGATGCATCGGGGAATGAACTAGATCTCGGAATCCCTGTAAACTCTATTTCTGATAAATCTTTCACAGATGCCTCAGACCTCTCAAAAGAAGCAAGAAAAAACAGGGATCTCCTCATCAAAACCATGAAAGACGCAGGCTTCGTCAACTATCCTCTAGAATTTTGGCACTGGTCCCATGGGGATAGATACTGGGCAGCAGAACATAAGACGACCTCCATCTACAGAGGGCTCTAATCCCCTTCTATCTTCCGAATCATATCAGCAAACGCAGGCCTCGTAACCAAAACACCCGCAGTAATCCCAATAATAGTAGTCAAAGCAAAACCCTTAAACAACCCTGCCCCTGCCCAATACAACGGTAACATCGAAGCCACCGTCGTAAAGTAAGCAGTCCCAATAATAAACAAAGCACGCTTCATTCTCTGCCGCATACTCAAGGTCTTCTCTCGAGAAGCCTCATCCAAGATCACAATCTGCTGGTCTACACCCGTTCCAATCGTCGCCAAGATTCCTGCGATGCTCGGTAAGTCCAGATTCCACCCAATAAACGCAGCCACCCCGAGAATGATAAAGACCTCAGAGAACGCCGTGAACAGCAAAGCAAGCGAAGCCTTAAACTTCCGATATCTAAAGAAGACAATCAGCGACACCAAAACAATGGCAGCCAAACCAGCCAACAAGATAGATCGAGTGAATGCCTTCCCCAACGTAGGGGAGATCGTATCCAATTTCACAATCTCCAACTGATACGGCAAACTACCTGTGATCAGAACGGTCTGCATTCTATTCATCGACTCCCGAGCATCCGCAACAGCATCTTCCTGCGTCGCCCCGACACCAGAGCCCTGAATAGAAATCTGTGTTGTCACCTGGCCCTTCAAGGAAGAAGCGATCAACAACGAATCCACTTCCTGATCATCCACAAACAAGAACAAGCTCTCTGCCAAATACTGCCCGTCAGCAGCCAACGGAATAACTTTCGTGACGTCAGCATGCCGCTGCGCCGCCTTCTCCGTCAGATACAACGTAAACTGATACTGACACGCAACTGCCCCTTCATTCGGCAAACAATTAGTCACCGCCGCACACGTCGCATCATTCCGACACACATCAGCAATATCGTCCTGCCCCCCAACAAATACTGTTTGATTTCCAATCTTCGCCTCAAACTTCCCTTGTTGAGCAATCAACTCCTCCAAATCGTCAGGACTCGCTCCCGCAACTTCAACCAACATAAACCTATTTCCAGATAGATCAGTCACACCTCTTATCTGCACATCACTCAATCCGAACACGTTAAACCTATTCCGAGCCACCGCAATCAGATCATCCAGCTCTTCCCCGGTCAAAGGCTGATCCGCTTGCACCAACGCCCGGGATCCTCCACGCAAATCCAACCCCGTCTGCAACCTACTTCGAGGCACATCCTCAACGGTGATCTCCGGCGCAGTAGAACTCAAGTAAGTAATCTCCCCATTCGTTGTCCCCAAATCCACCCGTTGCTCTACTCCCGAAGCAAACAACTCTTCAACCACTTGAGTGTAATCCGCCTTGTCTGCAACACTCTGTCCATTCACACTCGTAACCACCGCCCCTTGTCGCAACCCTGCCAATTCCACAGAACTGTTCGTCTCAACACTTCTCACCACAACGCCAGAATCAAAACTCGGCTTCAACGCCAACAAGCTCAAGATGAGAACAATCAACATCAACCAAATCCTCCACGTGAGTCGCTTAGCCATGCTGCCTCCGTGAAGCATACCACTTCAAGATTCCTGCATTAGCAAGCCAAGTCATAATCAAGTCAAAGCCAAGCCCGATCAATAACACCGTAAAGATCTGTCGCAACACATCAGACACAGACCATACCACAGCAAGAGCCACACCGACTGCAACCATCGATGTCAGCGTCATCGTCAGCCCGGTCTTACATGATTCCCAAATCCTCTCATTGACAGTTCCCTCATGTCTTTTCAGAACACGAGTAGTCAACAAAATATCCGTATCAACACTATACCCTATCAACATCAAGAACCCAATAATCCCTGCCGTTCCCATCTCCATCCCCAACAAGTTCACCGTCGCAACAGTCAAAATAATATCCGCAAACGCCGACAAGACAACAGCCCCACTCGGCACAAAACTTCTAAAGATCAAGAACACCACAATAGCCATCAACACAAACGCCAATCCGATTGCAAACCTCAACTGTTGGTAAAACCCGGAAGACAAAGCAGCTCCCGTAAATTCAATCGAAGAGTTCTCCTGTGTCAGCTGATAACCCAAAAATTCTTCCACAGCTCCCCGAACATCAGCAACATCAGCTTTCGTATCCAACACAAACCCCTGCTGCGCTCCGGTCTGGAAATCCGTCAGCCCACGCACTTTCACATCCTCGAATTTCAATTCCAAGTCAGCCTGCAACACATCCAAATCAACACCCGCATCAAACACCGTAACAGTAGTTCCTCCAGTCAAAGAAACATCCTTCAGAATAATATCACCATGCGCAGCAAAAAACCCTGAGAGATAAATAAGCGCAGCCACAATCATAATCGCAGGAATCACTAAGATCAACTTGTAATGCTTATCATACCAATGCATAACCTCAACAGCCTCATGCTCCATCACGAACTAAGAAAGAAGGTGCTTTTAAACATTGGCCTTACCGACCTAAATGAGGAAGAGATTCAACCCTCTCAATCTCCTTCTTCTCCAAACCAGACTCACTGCCACGAGAACGTTGAGAAGAAACAGAAACAGGATCACGCCCTTTCATATGCCGATAACCTTTTAGAGACTGGCAGCCAGCATAACTAAACAGAGACAAGACAGCCAGGGCACTCGCACCATAAAGAAGAACTTCCCCTAGCGAAAATCTAGATCCTCGATCCCGTTTCTCATTATACTCTTTATCTGTTTGAAATATCTTTTGTGTCATATGCGCAGTAAGGGAAACTCCAATCTCCCATGGAGTTGGAGTCGCCGGGGAGTCTGCCTCCACGAGCGTCTCGATTCCCTTGCAATGCCAGCTTGACTGGCGTCCTTCAAGGGAGGGTTAGCAAAGGGAAAGCTCGAATCACGAAGTGTTCGAGCCGCCAACGAGCAAGCTCGTTGAGCGTGTTAGTTCCCTTGC
>NYZR01000006.1 GCA_002687255.1 Candidatus Pacearchaeota archaeon
CTCGCAACACCTTCTCATCCTGTGGCCCATCAATAAAAGTGATGTTTGCATTAGAATCATTGCGAAACTGGCGTGAGCCAGGTTTCGCTCTTGCAAACTTCGCCCCGAGAACTACGTTCTCGTTGGAAATCTTACCCACTGACACCATCACTCCGGCCGATAAGCCATTAAAAATCTTTCCCTCTACTGGCTAAGGACAAATCACTCAACATCTCCGAGATCTTTGTCAGGGACTTTATACCCTTTTTCTCGCAGGGTAATGGGGCCGCCATCCAGTTTCTTTAAGCGCAAGTAAGGTTCTTCAACAGGGTTTGGGCCTCTCTCCTCTCGAATAACCTTTCTCTTTTTAACGAGGAATCCAAGAGATCCAACAGCATCATTGAAAGTTTCAAGGTCAATTTCCCTTTCGTTACCAAGAACTTCTGACCATTTTTCTTGTGGTGCTCCAGTTTCAGAAACTTGCGCAGTCAGATCACCAATCACACCAAGATAGGTGTGGACAGCTTCCCGTGTCATACTATATCCAACCCCTGGAGGATACAAATATAGATGAGTAAGATCTTTCCGAAGCTCAGAGGCGGTTTGATAACGGTCATTTCGACCAAAGGCGGTAGCCTTCCGAACAATGTCTGCCAGAGCAGAAGGAACACCTGCAGATCTTTCCTCAAGAAGAGGCATACCCTCTAGCTGATTATCTCTGTAAATAGCAGCAGCAGTTTTTGGATCAACAGTGCTAGGAATGCTATCCCGAAGAGGATTGCTTCCCGTAATCATGGTATCCATAGTCATGCCAAGAGAGTAAATGTCTGCCCTAGCATCAACAGAGACTCCATCTTCAAAGAGTTCTGGAGCAATCCAACCAACCTTTCCCCCTATGCCTCCTCCAACAATTAACCCATTCTCATCTAATGGCAGCCCAATACCGAAGTCTGCAATAATTGGACTTCCTCCTGCTTCATGATAAAGTATATTTTTGGGGTTGATGTCTCTATGAATAACGCCTGGACGGACCAGATTACCATCCCGATAGAGAGGCTTATGGGCAACCTTAAGCCCCTCACAAGCAGCCCATGCAGTAAATGCCGGTATTTGCGGAGCAACCTGAAGACCCAGATTATTATGGTCTGCCAACACCTTGGCAGCATCAGGGCCTTCTACGAAATCCATAACAATAAAGTCTCTATCTCTGCCGGTATGGTGATCTTGAATACCGATTATGGTATGGTGCCTAAGATCTTTAGTTCTCCTAGCTTCATTAAGAAGCGCCACTCGAGATGCATCATCTGTTCGAGAAACTTTAACGGCAACATCTGTGGGAAAACTAGAGATCTTCTCTGCTCTATAAACCGAAGCCTCCCCTCCCCTCCCAATTCTCTCCAAGAGTCTAATAGGAGGGTTGAGGCCTTGGATGATATTTCCATCAAGATAAATATCTTCATATATCGGAGTCTGTTGAGATGAAGGTTCTCTAGAAAGATCAACAGTCTCGTCACTAGTGCCTGAGACAGAGGCCTTAAATTCTTCAGCTTCTTTCCTATCTGACGCAGAACTCATATCCTCCCAACCAAAACATCCAATTTAAAGATTATGACACTCAAGAACCCTATTTCTTATGAGCATGACTATGCCCAGAATCCCCATGACTCGAACTTCGATCAAGCACCTTCATACCCTTCACATCATACACACCCACAGGCTTGTGAATATTCTTCAACTCCATCTCCCCAACTTTCACAGCTTCAACACTATCTTTCACTTCATGATACACCCTCTCACTAATCAATAACTGCCCCTCACTCTTTCCCTGCAATCTAAATGAAACATTCACAGGAACTCCAATAGCAGTATACTCTGCCTTCTCCTTTCCTCCTAACACACCAACAGCAGCCAACCCCGTATCAACCCCAATTCCGACTCCAATCTCACCCTTGCCTTGCTTCTTCAACCGTTCATTCAATACTTTCATTTCCTGCATAATCTCAATCCCTGCCTTCACCGTCCGCTTCACATGATCTTCATGCCTTCTCGGAGCATTAAACACAGCCATCACAGAATCTCCAATAAACTTGTTAATGAAGCCTCCGTGCTTATGAATAATCTCATTGACCCTTCGGAAATACATGTCCAACAACTTAGTCACTTCTAACTCATCTTGCGTATCAAAGAATGCAGAAAACCCTCTCAAATCAGTAAACAACGCTGTGACCTGTTGCTTCTCCATACTAACATGGCCCTTCGCCGCATGCTTCAATACATCCTTGTCCACATACTTCCCAAACAAGGCCTGCAATTTACTCGATTTCTTCTTCTCCTCTTCAAGAGAGCCCTGCAAGTTACCAATATGTTTCCCTTGTTTATCAACAATTCCTTCAATCTTTCCCATCACCGCAGTCTTCAATCTACTATGGGAGAACAAGAAGAACCCTCCAGCAATAAACAACGCCAGGAACAAAAGACCAAAAATATTCCGATCACTCTGGGTATTAATAATAGACCTCCCAGTAACCTTGCTAAATCCTTGAGACAACTTCTTCCCCGTAGATCGATAGTCAGAAACAATAACACTTTCAAAGACCTCCGTAGCATTATCTGTAGGCAGCGTAATAACATACTCTCCTTCCGGCAGTTCATTATTCAGATCTAACTCTCTCCGCTCGTTAGGCTGCAGGTTCAAGAACAATGGCGTCTGATAGGTCACCCTCCCTTCAGTCTTGGCCTGCACAATCGTCTCCTCAACATACGGCACATTCCCTATATTAGAAATAACCATCCTCCCTTCAACAAACTCAACCAGAAGATCCTTAACAGTGGCAAGTTCAAAGGAACTAGTAGCAGTTAATCCTGCGCCAGAGAGCTCAACAGTATAAGTTCCAGGAACGGCAGTCTCTTCCAAGGAGATCTGAACCCTTCCTCCCGAAGAAACTGTTTCAGTCTTAACAAGATTATTCCCTAAATCCAACACACGAACATCCACTTGCTCAATCATCAGAGAACCCTCCTGATCATACACAGAGGCTTGCACGCTCACCTCTTCCCCAGGAAGAATATGTGTCGGAAGAAGAGCAACCTCCAAAGTAGTCGGCTCCCCAAGAACATCAACAGTTAGGGTCTTCTTATTTCCGTTCCCATACTCATCAAGCAACACAAGTTTCAAAACGCCTTGCCCCTTAGCCAAATCCTCTGCCAACGACAAAGAAAGAGAGAAACTGCCTCCAGAAATATCCTTTTCAAGCTCTTCCTTCACAGAACCTCTACTAAAAACCAAGCTAACATTCACACTAACATTTCCAAGTTCCTCATACTCTCCGGTAACAGTCAAGGTATCTCCTGGAGAATAAAGTTCCTTATTTGTTTCCACATCCCACTCAATCGTATCAGTAACCAAAAACTCTAAGCTTTCTGCTTCATCCAAAAGAACATCTTCTAAGTCTCTCAGTTCAAACCGAAACTTACAATCTCCAACCATCTTTGAGGTAGTAGGCAATGCAGGTAAGGCAACACTTTCACTGCTTCCAGAGGCAAGGGAAAAAATACCTGCATAGAAATCAAGAGTTAGGCCCTCACATTCTAGAGAAGCACTCAGCACAGCCGTTCCTTCCTCGTCACCTTCAACCTCAACAGTAGCCTGTAGAGTAGATCCCAGCCGGTATTCATCATTCGGCTTTTCAAGAAGATCAATCTCAGCGGCAGCAACCAACGGCAACACCAAAACCAACAAAAACAAAACCCAACCTCTCTTCAACATGAACCCACGATGGTTCGTTTCCTTTTATACTTTATCCTCAATGAGTTCATACATGGTGAGACCAGTTGAGGGTCAGAGATTTCTGAGAAATCCCCTTATCATCTTCTACGAATACAAGCATAATTAAACTTAGATCCCCACAAAACAAACATGCCCCAAATCTCCCAGGCCAAAAAAGACAAAATAGCTGAACATATCCTTCACCACCTCTACTCCATAGCGCCCCAAGCCTCGTTCACCAGCCACATCGCCAATGAAATTGCTCGTGATGAGGAGTTCACCAAGAAAATTCTACAAGGACTGGAAAAGAAATCCTTAGTCATCTGTATCAAGAAAAACCCTTCAGGCCTACTTCTTAAAAAGCGTCAAAGATGGCGGCTTTCAGACAAAGCTTACAAAGCCTACTCCAAACATCAGGCCTAACCACACAAATCAATATATACTTCTCAACTATCAAACACCATGGATCCAGTAAAAGAGGCTTTCACCAAAGTCAAGCAAGATATCAAATTCCTCCAAGAACAAATTACTCAAATACATGAAGAATTGCAAGAGATTAACCGAACTATCCCTAGACAGACAGACAGACACATAAACCAGACAGATCTCGACACTTCGACAGACATCTCGACACATAATATGCCTTTAGAACCTGTTTCAGAGCAATTTCCTGTTAGTTCCATAGGAAATGAGGGGGTTTCGACAGACAGACAGACAATCAGACAGACAGACAATAGCCTTAATCAAGCAGAAAATTCACAACAGAACACAACGGAAACACACTTAAACCAACAAGAAAACGCACAAAAGTTCGCACAATCCTCTGGAAATGAGCCCCAAAACCAATTCAATGAGGCAACAGAAGCAATAGCCGCTCTAGAGGCCATACAAGGCAATATCAAGACCCAGATCAGTAGTCTAACACCACAGGAATTTGCCGTGTTCACACATATCTATCAACATAATCTCCAAGAAACAACACCTAGTTACCAACAGTTAGCCCAGGAATTTGGGCTCTCCGAAAGCTCAATCAGAGATCATGTCAAAGGCCTCATAGTCAAGGGAATTCCTATCGAAAAAACCAAGCATAACAATAAGAAAATCACTCTCAAACTAGCTGAAAACCTTCAGAAAATAGCGTCGCTCGATGCACTCCTTCTATTAAGAGAGCAGAACAACAATATTCGGCAAACCGAATAACTATTCATTAAAGTCCCGACTAGGCTTGAAAGCCTCGTAAAAAGCCCTTTCCAGACCCTCACAAGCCTTCAAAACAGTAACATTTCACTGTTTTTTACACCTCTCCAACATCAGAACGGTATCTTCAAAATGTAACCACTACCATCCCTCATTTGTCACACAAAATCACAAAAGTGTAGTGCCTAAATATGCACCCACTTTCTGACTTTTCTGCACAACTCTAACAAAACACTCACTATTCTCCATCATTTTCTCCAAACTTGGGCAATTTCTGCGGTTTATCTCTTCCCTTAACTCTCACTTTAGCGTATTTTGCCAGTTTTTGCTTCATCTGGTCAGGAATAAACACTCTCTTTTTCCCATTCTTCTCCACAAGCTCCTCAATAAGCCCCTCACTTTTCTGTTTTATAGCATTTATCTGCCCCCTCACGGTAGATCTCTCTTTGCCCAAAAGCAGTGCTAAATCTTCATAACTCAACTTCATTTCACTGTTCATCATGGTAAAGACTAGGAGTCTCTCATTCGCACTCAACTGTCTAAAAATATCATAAAAACTATCTGTTTGAACACCCGTTTGAACACTATTTACAACAACAGAATCAGCTGTTTGTCCAGAGCCAACACCCGATTTCTTGGACGCCTGTTTGTGAACGAGCGCAAAATCCATCATTCCAACAGCTTCTTTCAATCCACCAATCTCATCCTGTATCGACGATAGATCCTGTTTTACCGTGCTTAAAACATCAAACAGCTGTTTGTCTTGCGCATCAAGGTGTTTAATCCACTGGCTCATGCTCTCGATATCTTTCTTAACAGCACCAAAGCTCTTCTTAGTTTCATCCTCTAGTTTTGAAACCTTACCCTCTCCAAATAACCAACCAAACATAGCTCTCTTACACACGTCTACTATATAAATATTACCCCTTTGTGTCAAAAAGAGTAACAAAAATACGGACCTGTCCAAACATCAACAACAGCAAAAAAACACCTTCTTTAATACAAAAGCAAACACCAAACAACACAATAAACAAGGAAACGCCTGTCCAAAACGGCCCATTTTTGACCCATTCTGAGTAAAAAAGCCGTTGGCTGTCCAAACATCTCAAAATAGACCAAAACTTCTATCGTCGATAAAACAGCTGTTTGCAAAACAAACACCAGAAAATACCAATGCCCTTCCTCCTCAAGGTAAGGAAAAATTCGCCCCTTCCAAAACAAACAGCAACAATAAAGAACGAGGCCCGAAGGGCCGAGTGCGCCGATTTTTACCACAGATGTAAGAAAGCCCACAAGGAAGCGACAATCTTCACAGCAATGTTGGGTCAGAGATAAAGAAAAATCCCCAAAAAACCAGCATAAATTTAAAAAGAAAAAACACCTCAACACCCTATGGTCGAGAAAATCAGAGAGTTTTTTTTCGGAGGAGACTCCTACAAGCGAGAATTCAAGCGACAATTAAAAACACTGATCCTCATCACCCTTGGCTTTACCATCGCCTTCACCTGGAGGCAGACGACATTCGACACCAGCCAGTCCATCGTCCAGTTCTTCCTCAACCTCCAAAACTCCACAACAGCAAGCATAGTCACATCCGTCTTCATCACCCTCATCTCACTCATCATCATCTGGTTCACCTCCCACATCCTCCGAGATCGAAGGGGATATTAGCTGAAACTTTCTAGCATAAATCAAATCCTCTCGCTAGAGAAGATGTCCTAAAAATACCTAAATTTATTTATAGTTTCCAAGCCTAAAAAAGAGATGTCTGATGATCGTTTACGTGTAATAAAATGCGAAGTCTTTCCGGAGATAAACTTCAAGACAAGATACAATGAAAGCGCAGTAAGGAGCAATCCATTCATTTTTCAGTGCCCCCATGCAGAAGTAGACAGCGATGCAGGAGTCTACTGTGGGAAAGANCTAAGCAGGTGTAAAACATACCTCTCTCAGGGAAGAAATGAAGAAGAAAACCCATAAAGTCCCAAAAGAAATAGCCACAGTAAAATACGAGGCCCGAAGGGCCGAGTGCGCCGATAAACACAGAAAAGAAAGATTTATTATCACATCTTGCTCAAGAAAGAGATGAGAAGGTCAACATTATTAGCATTAGGGCTTGCCATGTTCATTGGAGGTGCGTGGACAATCTTCAGACATATTTTTCCAAGCGATATTTCGTCTGCAATCTTTTCCTCAATAAATAATACATCTGTGACTGTAGCAATGGGATACATTTTAGCGATAATCGGGGGCTCAATATTGGGGGCAGGATACAAATCTTTTTTAGAACAAGCTTTTGGAACAAATCTCTAAATTTATAGCCTAAAACACCCAAAACTTCGCACAAGATACATTAAGCGAACCTAATTATTCTCCAAAGCGTAAGGTAGAATCTAAGAATGTCTCAAAATCGGGAGAGATCCTTTTAGCATACACGTTAGGTGAGAAGGGCCGATATTGATAACTTGTGAGGTGTTCACCCTCTCCATCAATAGTTGAGATGGGGTGTCTGACAGCAAAGACCTGAAAAACACCTTTAACTTTTTCTCTAAATGCAGGATCTCTTTCTTCATTGGGAAACCAGTGATCAAGAATCTCACCTATTCTCGGAACAAAATCAACGTCTTTAATTTCTAGACCCTCTGCAGGATCATCAAAGAGATAGGAGCCTTCTTCGTCAAAGAGAAATAGTTCATATTCCGTTTGGTTCATAAGGTTAGGAAATTCAGACCTTTTTAAACATTTCCCCCAGCGAAAACCTCCTCCCTCCGCCAAAAACTTTCAGCATACACATAAGTTCGGTTAAATCCACCAAGAAAACCCTAAACAACAACCTCTTGCTCAGAACCCTTCACCAAATTCCAATCCAACTGCACCAACTGCTGCACTGCAGGATTCTCCGTATTCAGTTTGAACAAATCAGACTTCCCCACCCGCCGAGTCTTCACAACAATACCATTCCTCACCAACCTCTCCCAAAACGTTTGCAGCGTCGAATAACTCACACCAGAATTGGCAGCAATCTCTGTCAAGGGATAATCAAAATCGGCAAACGTCAGCAGAAAGTCCAATACTTTCATCACAGGATTATGCCCAAACACTTCTACAAAAATGCTGTCATTGTCCAATCCATCAACAACCATGCAAACTAGAAAAGAACACCTTATTTAAATGTTGCGATTTATGTTATTATATTCTGAATTTAGAAATATTTAAATAAGAACAAGTTTTCTCCCCCGGATGCAGAAAGACATCATCAAAGCAAGACTGCTTTATCATCTCAGAAAAAAGAAAGTTCTTGGTGGCGTCCACACACATTTTGATACATTAACTAAAGGATTTCCCAAACATATGGGAAAAGATGTGAAGAACATCGCAAAAGAACTCATCAAACAAGGCTGGCTAATCACGAAACCAACTAATTACGGCTTGCAGGTTTCACTTAACAAGGATAGCCTAGGGGAAATTGAATCATTCATCAAACACACGCTCCATTTCTCGTTTTGAAAACCAAACCTTTAAAACCCCTCCCTCATTAAAAGCAAAGTGAAACAAAGAAATAGTGGAAGAAAAAATTCTGCTCGAAAACCGTTTAACAAAGGCCCTCTGCAAAAACCAGAAGACCTCTCTGTTGAGCAGATGAAGGAAAAAGGCAAAGGTGCCGTAGCCAAGCTGACAGCGCAAGTCGACAGAATCGTCCAAACCGGCGGCCCAACAGTCTTCTACATAACAGACGGAACAGGCATGTTCGCCATCAAAGCATTCGTAGGCCCTGGAGAACGAGCACACCCGAACGTTCTCGAAGGGGATGTCGTAGCAATAACCTGTAAAATAGAGGAATTCCAAGGAGAATTAGAGGGCGAAGCGATAAGTTTCATCAAGCAAACAGACGCCGAAAAACACAAGTTCGTCGAACAACTCAAGGAAAAAGAACGTGAGCGTGCTGCAATAACACCTCCAGAATTCCTAGTAAACGACCAAATTCTCGAAAAACTCAAAGAAAAATATGTCAAAGCAGCAACAGAAATCCGGCTCGCAGTGATCCAAAACAGACCGATCATAGTAAGACACCACAACGATGCAGACGGCTACTCTTCAGGATTCACACTAGAAAAAGCAATTTTACCCCTCATCAAGAAACAACACTCCGGGGCCAAAGCTCCTTGGGAATACTTCACTCGAGCACCTTGCTCCGCACCTTTCTATGAAATTGATGACTCCATCAGAGACACGGCCCGTTCTCTATCGAACGTCGCCAAGTTCTCCGAGAAGATGCCTCTCGTCATCATTGCAGACAACGGATCCTCTCAGGAAGATCTTCTGGGCATCAAGCAAGGAAAAGTGCACGGCATAGAATTCATTGTCGTTGACCATCACTTCTTCGAAGAAGACGTTATCTCAGCAGAAACACTCGTGCATATCAACCCATTTTTAGTAGGAGAAGACGGAGCCAAGTTCTCCGCAGGCATGCTCTGCGCCGAATTAGCAAGGTTCATCAACCCTGACGTCGAAAACATCGAACAGATCCCTGCGATGGCGGGCCTTGCTGACAGAATAAAGAACGAAGAAACCATGGACGCTTATTGCAAAATAGCAGAAAAAGCAGGCTACGAAAAACAACTCCTCGCAGACATATCAACAGTCATTGATTTCGTTTCTGCAAAACTTCGCTTCTTGGAAGCACGAGAATATATCGAAGTGGTCTTCGGCGAACCCCACGAAAAACAGAAGGCTCTTGTCAACGTCATGGCTCCTTACATTAGAAACTTGGATGCCAAAGGGCTCAACATGGCCCAAGCAGGAGCAAAGGTAGAAAAAATTGGCCCTGTTTCCCTCCAAACGATCGATATCCATAAGGCATTCCCTGGATTCGGGTTCTTTCCTAAGCCGGGGCGAGCTGTCGGCCTCGCTCACGATCAAGTCCAAGTCGACAAAAAACTATCTTCTGTGGTCACCGCAGGTCTCATGGACACCGCAATCACGTTCAGAGCAACAGACGGAGCAAACTTCTCCGTCCACGATTTCATCGCCCTCATAGAAAAGAAGATTCCAGAAGCCTTCGTGAACGGAGGCGGTCACAAGAACGCAGGATCCATTAACTTTGTCCCAAGTCAAAAAGAAAAGGTAGTAAAGCTCTTGAAAGAATTTATTAAGAAGAGAAAGTAATTATTTCTTCTTCTCAACAGAAACAAGAGTAATCTTGAAAATCAACGTCTTTCCAGCCAAAGGATGATTCATATCCAACACAACCTTGTCTTTCTCCACAGCAGCGATCTGCACAGGCATCTGATGGCCCTCCGGCGTGCTCATAACAAGAGTCATCCCCACTTGGGGCTCAGGCTCCTTCGGTAGCTTATCTCGAGACACTTCTTGCTTCAGCTCCTCTCTACGTTCGCCGTAGGCCTCTTCAGGCTTCAAGGTAAACTCTTTCTCTTCACCTTCCTTCATACCCAAAACAGCAGTATCGAATCCCTTCACTACCTTCCCAGCACCCACTTCAAACTCTAATGGGTGGCTGTGATCACCATGCTTCGAAGTATCAAACACAGACCCATCTTCAAATTTTCCTTCATAATCAACCTTCACACTATCGCCGTTTTCAACAACCATAACGAAAACCGTAAAGGAGCCTATTTAAGTGTTTGCGTAGAGAACTACTTCTTTCCAACAGCGAACATCTTCAGAAGAACACCGAGAACAACAAGCACAACGATGACGATCACAATCGTTCCAGAGCGACCAATCCCTCGTGAACTACCACTAGCAGCTCCTGCTGTAGAACCTGATCCTGCCAAACCAACCTCTGCGTCTGGACCTCCACTGCTTGGTGGAGAAAGTCCTGGACCGTCCCCATCACCACTATCTACTTCAGTATCACTGTCCGCAAGAGGCGTTCCACTGCTACCACCTCCACCACCGCCCCCACCACCACTACTCGAAGAGGTAGAACAGGAAGTCGTTCCGAAGGAGCTAGCTGCAGTAGATGCAGTGTTCCCCGCATTATCCAAGCACGTAATCGTATAGGTCTTGTTCTTCCCACAGGAAAGGGTAGCATCAACATCCGTCAGTGTCTGAGTGGCATCTGTTCCAGCAATCATATTTCCAGAAGCATCAACGGTGCACGTGCTGTTAATTCCACTTCCAGACTCAGTAATCGCAATATCAATCACAATCTGGCTAGCAGAAGTATCCGTAGACTCTGCCAAAGCAATAACTGGGGCTGTCGTATCAATAGTAACATTCCTCGTCACCAGTGTGCTATTACTATTCGCATCACTATCATTCACCGTAGCATTAAACACATAGTTCCCATCTGCATGCCCAGTGAAGTTAATGAAGAAGTCTCGGTCGGTCAAGTTCCCCGTAGCATTCGATACACTGGAGATATTGACGAGATCACCCGTAGCATTAAATAACTCTGCCCTTGCACCCGTCACATTAAAGTTATCTGTGAACGTTATGTTTACGGCAATCGCCGACACAGAGTGATTATCTCCATCAGTAAGAGTAGCACCATCATACTCAACAGTCGGTAGACTGGAGTCATTAATCTCCAAAACAATCAACGTTGTATCAACATCGAAGGATCCATTGATAGTGCTCACATTGGGCTGGTAGTTCCCTGGCTCGGCAACAGTCGCCTCAAAGGTAAAGTTATGAACAGTCCCATTAGCAATAAGATTCTCAGTTCCATTAGACCAACTCAGAACTTGCCCCGTCTGGTTAAAGTTAGATGAGGCATTCAAACTAGAATCATTCGAACCAGCAACAAACGTCACACCTGCCGGCAAGGTAATATTCACCTCGGTAATATTTCCACCATCAATATTCTCGGTCGCATTCACAGAGATCGTGAAGTTTGTCCGGTTGTCTTCAATCGCACTATCATCGATAAGGGTGCCATCAGCAAGAGTCACCACATGGGTCGCAACCACAAAACTAACAGACAACAAAACAACAGTTGCAAAGAAAATTCCTAAACCTCTTTTTTTATCATGAATAGCCATCGTAACTCGAATAGTATATGGTGTGCTTTTCCCTTTATAAATCTTTTTACAAATGAACCCATATAACCCAGAACAACTAATGGAATGAAAATGGCAAGTTATCGTCGGGAACCTCCCAATCTCAAGAGCCAAATCAGAAAAGGAGAAAAACCCCTGGTTTCACCGTCGACAAAATAAAAATCAACGTCGACAAGTCAACAAAAAAAAATAGAGAAGAATAAAAATTCCTAAGATTTTAAAAACTCAACTACTCTTCAAATCTTAAGCCTCTATAGCTCAGTGGTAGAGCACTTGTTTCGTAAACCATCTGGCTCGAACGAACAAGGGGTCCAGGGTTCGAATCCCTGTAGAGGCTCTTCGCCCACCGCTGCGAGGGCTTCGCAACGAGGTGAGAAAGCCCGCAGCAAGAGTGGGTCGAAGAGAAAATGGGCAGGCCTATCCAAACCTTTATCAACAATCCCACATTATCGAAAGCATGAAACAAATGATCATCGATCTCTTGGCAAAAGAAACCAAACTTTCCAAAAAAGAAATAGAAAACCTTCTAGAAGTCCCACCAAATCCAGAACTGGGTGACTACGCCTTCCCATGCTTCGCTCTCTCCAAAAAGTTAAAGAAAGCACCCAACAAGATCGCAGAAGACCTTGCTGCAACCATAAAACCCCCCAAGGAAGTAGAGCGACTAGAAACTAAAGGCCCATACCTCAACTTCTTCATTAACACAGCCCTCCAAGCCGAACAAACCCTAAACCAAATCCAGAAAGAAAAAAACAACTACGGCTCGTCCACGACTGGAAAAGGCAAAACGGTCGTTCTGGAGTTCCCAAGCCCCAACACCAACAAACCCCTCCATATCGGACATGTCAGAAATCTCGTCCTCGGCCAAGCCCTCACAAATCTCCTCAAAAGTCAAGGTAGCAAGGTCAAACCAGTCAACCTCAACAACGATCGGGGTGTCCATATCTGCAAATCCATGGTCGCCTATCAAAAATTCGGCAACGGCCTCACGCCGGAGAAGGACAAGAAAAAATCAGATCATTTCGTCGGAGACTGGTATGTCAAGTTCGCCCAAGAAGCAAAGAAGGACAAGAAGCTCGAAGAAGCAGCACAATCTTGCTTGCAAAAGTGGGAGGCAAACGACAAACCCACGAGGGCACTCTGGAAAAAGATGAACGCCTGGGCATTCAAGGGCTTCGCAGAAACCTATCAAAAATTCGGCTACCAACCTGAAAAAGAGTATTACGAATCAGAGATCTACGACAAAGGCAGAGACATCATGACTGACGCATTCAAGAAAGGCCTCTTAGAGAAAAAGGAAGACGGAGCCCTTTATGCTAGCTTCGAGAAGCAAGGACTCGGAGAGAAAATCGTGCTGAGGGCAGACGGAACATCTATCTACATCACACAAGATATCTTCCTAGCCACCATCAAGCAGAAAGAATTCAAGCCAGAGAGATCTCTCATCCTTACAGCCATAGAGCAGGACTACCACTTCAAGGTGCTCCATACCTTGCTCCAACATCTCGGCTACTCCTGGGCAAAAGCATCTGAACACATCAGCTACGGTCTCGTGCATCTAGAATCTGGTCGACTGAAATCAAGAGAGGGCAATGTTGTCGACGCAGACGATTTGATAGATGAAGTCACAGCCCTAGCAACCAAAGAACTTACCAAGCGATACAAGACCCTCGGCAAAACAGAAATGGAGAAACGAGCGAAAGCCATAACCTTCGCAGCCATGAGATACTATTTCCTTAGAGTCGACAAGCGAAGAGATGTGACTTTCAAACCCGAAGAATCTATAAGCTTCGAAGGAGACACCGGCCCCTACCTCCTCTACACCTACGCCCGAGCAAAATCCATCTTGAGAAAAACCAAAACCAAACCGACGACAAAACCAAAAGAACTCAACGCCCAAGAAAAAGCCCTCATCACCCATTTAGCAACATTCCCTGCAACAGTCCAAAGAGCCCACGACCAATTAGCACCAAACCAAATAGCAAACTTCTCGTTTGAACTAGCACAAAAATTCAACGAGTTCTATCACCACACCAAAGTCATCGGCTCCGACGACGAAGCCTTCAAACTCTCATTGGTAGAAAACACTGCTCAGACTATTAAGAACGCACTCACTCTCCTAGGAATCGACGTTATCGAACAAATGTAAACTTTTATAAATTAACCATTTGAAGCACAGGAATGAGAACACTCTATGAACTGTCCCAAGAACTAAGGCCTGAGATAGAGTCTTCTGATAAACTAATGGCTGCACTGAGATCTTACGCAAAATTCGACTTAGAGGATCGCCATGCACATGACCTCCCCATTCCACATCTCGGAGCCGGGGAGAATAACGCACACTTTGACCTAGGGGTCTTGAGGTCAGGGTTGCCCTTGGCGATAAGAGAAAACCACATCTTGTATGATTCTGGGAAACAACAAAGAAATATTGCAGAGCATTATGCACAGGATCTAGAGGTTGCAAGGGAAGAAGGAAAAACAACACACAAGGTATGTGTCGCCATAAAAGCAACACCAGTAGATACAGACGAATGGGCAGAGAGATATTTTGTCATTGTTCAGAATTTGCAAGATAGTGGAGAATTCGTCCCTGCAGCGCCCGAGCAAGAATTCGGATTTCTTAATGGAGAACCAATTTGGTATGATTTCCCAGATCAGTCCTATGGGATAGAGCCCCTATTCACAGCGGACGAAGCCGTCATTCACGTCGAAGGCCTAGGATAACAATCTTTAAATAACACATTTTTCTCACAACACTTCTATGGATCCAACAATCCTCCTCGCAAGCAGCACAACCATTCTGACAGTCGTCTTAGTAGCTCTCCTCATCATCAAAGCATCAAAAAACGGACACCAACGCACCGGCAAGAAAGTCAAACACGATCTTCACAAAATAAAAGAACAGATCAACGGCCAACACGACGGAGAAACTAACTTCATTCCGAAACCAAAAGAATAACTAAACAGAATACCGTGTCGGCTGCACCATCGACAACACATACGTTCTATCCGGAGAAGTCGTCAACAGCTCCGTTCTAAGACCAACATCAGAAATCAACTTAGTGAAAGTCCATTCGTTGAACTTCACCGACCTCATAAGAAGAATCCGTTCATTTGCTTCGAGCTTCATCTTGTTTTCCCCAACAACAAATTCCTGATCCTTCTTAAAAGAAAGCCAGGCTTCAACCTGCCCTTCCACATCGTTCCAATTAACATCATACACCGTTGCAGGTTTCTTTATTCCCAAATCGGAAGGAACCTTCCGAAGAACATCTTCAATTAACTTATCAGTATAATGAGGCAACAACTTACTAACCTTCGCAAAATTAGTCATCTCAACACCAACCATCAAAAAATCATCCGAGCTCATAGAATCTCTAATATTCGTCAGAACTCTATTCCGATCAGAAAAATTACCAATAGTGCTCCCCAAGAAAAGCAAAAGATTAGAAGACCCATCAGACTTGAGATCATACGTCACATCAGAAAAATTCCCCAACTCAAAATCTAACAACACCTTCTTCACCTCACAATCTTTATACTTCCCAACAATGGTCTTCTCAGCAATATCCAACATCTCCTGACTGATATCAAGCGGAACATACCTAAAAGCCACACCTTGCTCTTCCAATTCAGCAAGCAACGGCAACACCGGTGTTCCATCACCGCAGCCGATATCAATAATGTTGATCTTCTTCGCCTCAGCAAACACACTCAAGAAATCCTTCGCCCGCTTCGTCAAAAGCTGCGCCTCCATAGAATTAATCCCTCCTCCCGACCGCTTCTGAGCAATCGCCTGCCACTTCTTTGCACCATCTCCTAAATACACAAACTTCAACGGAATCTCGCCCCTGCCCTGAATAGAAGTAATCAATTCAGCTTCTTGTCTCTTCGTAAACATACACCATTAACAAATCTCTCATTTATTAATCTTCCCAAACCCAAACATTAAAGAACCCTCATTTCTCAAGAAAAGAGTAGGCAGCCAGCACGTTAGCCCCGTGCTTTACCACAAATGGGCTTCATGGTGGGCTGAAAGGAGTGCGTGACCTTGATTCGTCACAGTCTTCAACTGGACGTTGACGTGCTGTCCGATTCGATCGTGCTCCTGCGAAACGGGTCAGGCCTTGATCGGAGCAGCCCTAAACAGGATGCTACGGTGCTTATCGGTTCCCAGCGCCGAGGAAAGCTGAAGATCAACTGCGTCGATGAAATCGAGCAATCTCCCCCTTACACTATATTCTTAAAAACATCACACCCTTTCCAAATAAATGAAAAACAAAAGAGCACAATTCTTCCTCGTCGCAGCACTCGTCATGACGATGATCATGATCAGCCTAGCAACGATCACCACACTCGCTTCGGCCCCTCCCGAAGACCTTGCCATCTTCGACCTCTCCAAAGAAATTGCCTACGAAGGAGCGCAAATCCTCGACCATGGCGTGATCAGAGACCTCACCCCAGAATCTCTCCAACAAAAAATAACAGACATATCAAAGCATTATGCAACACTCCACAGAGATAGCGATTTCCTTGTAGTCTATGGGGACGAACTAACACTAAAGACATTCCACTACACGCAAGAAAACGTCGGCACCGTCGGCATCAACACCGGCTCGGGCGAGAACGTCGGACAGCCACTCACGCTGCCCACGGCAAATGTGATAACCGATCTCGTTCAGGATGGCAAACATATAAAAGTCATCCTCCCCAACCAGAGAGAGGTGGAGTTCGATCTGAACCCTGGCCAGAATTTCTTCTTGGTCGTGGAAAAATCAGATGAAACCCAACGGATCGTCACTACAGCAGGTTCGGGGCCTGTTGAAATAACAAGAACCAGGCAAATCCAATAACATGAAAGTCGGAAACAAAAGAGGAGTCAGTGTCATCGTCGGCTATGTGCTCCTAGTCATCATCGCAGTCGGTCTGGCGGGGCTCGTGTTTACCTATCTCAAGGTCTTCATTCCCAAAGACAAAGTCGAGTGTAAGACGGACGTGCATCTCATCATGGCAGATTATGAATGTCAAACAAACAAACTCACAATCACTCTCCAAAACAAAGGACTCTTCACCATTGACGGAGCCTATATCCGAGTCGGCCCCCCAGACAGAAAAGTCAAAGCCTTAGTCAATAGAGACAACGTCTTCTTCCAAAACGCTCTGGGAGAGGGCTCCGGCCTGAAGCCTTCCGCATCAAGAACGGAGATTTACACAGCAACAGAGATTAAAGTAGGAGAATTAGAAGTAGAAATTCAACCAGCCGTCTTCGATGGAGATGAACTCGCTGTCTGCGAGCGAGCAGTCATCAAGCAGCCGATCACTTGTGTCGACATTAATGTCGCACCTGCTTAATCACCACAATCTATATGAACAAGGTCTTCTCAGAAAAACCATGAAATTTGCACACCTCGGAGACTGCCATCTCGGCGGTTGGAGACAACCCCAACTCAACGAACTCAACTTCAAAGCTTTCCAGCAAGCACTTGACACATGCATCAAAGAACGTGTGGATTTCATCCTCATCGCTGGAGATTTATTTGACTCCCCCTACCCCCCAATCGACACACTTAAGGACACCTTCAATTGCTTCAAAAAAATCAAAGACGCAAAGATACCTGTCTTCCTCATCGCCGGCAGTCACGACTATTCCATCTCTGGAAAAACATTCCTCGATGTCCTAGAACAAGCAGGCTTCTGCCAGAATGTCGCCCGCTTCGAGCAGCACGGAGACGACATTCTTCTTAACCCTACAGTGTATCAGCAAGCAGCCATCTACGGCTATCCCGGGAAAAAGTCTGCAATGGAGGTGGACGACCTTGAACGAATCAAACTTCAGGACACACCGGGACTCTTCAAGATCCTAATGCTCCACACAGCGATCAAGGACGCAGTCCCAACGCTGCCCATCAAATCAGTAGACCAAGACAAGCTTCCAACGGTAGATTATCTCGCACTCTCACATTTACATATCAATTATCAAAAGCCAGGAAGAGCATACTCAGGCCCAATTTTCCCCACAGATCTCGCCGAACTAGAAGAACTACAATGCGGTTCGTTTTACATCATAGAAAACGGCATGCCTAAAAGACAAGAAATCAAACTCAATGAAATCTGTTCAATCTCCCTAGAAATATCAAACGCCCTCTCAGCAACAGAGCTGATTCTTGAAGAGGTAAGAAGACATAATCTAAGGGAAAAGATTACAATTATCAAATGTCACGGCATTCTCCAACAAGGAACTGCTGCAGATATAAATTTCCCACTCGTCGAGAAAGAGTGTAGGAAACAGGGTGCCCTCGTTGTTCTGAAAAGCACAACAAAATTGCACATGCACGAACCAACACTCACTCTAAATCTTGCTAACGCAGAAGACATCGAAGTCCAAATCCTCAGACAATTTGAAACAGAAAATCCGGGGCCTTTCAATACACACGCCCCAGGACTTCTGAGAGCCCTAGAGGGGGAAAAGCTCGATGATGAAACCTCTGCCATATTCCAAGATCGCCTCTTAGCAGAATGTAAAAAGGTGCTGAATCTTAAATGAAACTCCAAAAACTGACACTCAAAAACATCAGATCATACACATATGAGGAAGTGCTCTTTCCTGAAGGCACATTACTGCTTGCAGGAGATATTGGTTCTGGAAAGACCTCCATATTGATGGCAATAGAATATGCACTCTTCGGCCTCCAACCTGGACAAAAAGGATCAGGTTTGCTACGAAACCAAGAAGAATCTGGAGAGGTGACACTAGATCTTGAGATCGATGGACAAACCATCACCATCGAAAGAAAACTTCGCAGGACTCAAAAAACAATCAGCAACGAATACGCTGCGATCACAATCAACGGAGAAAAACACGAGGCAGCAGTCACAGAGATCAAAGCAAAAATAATCGACCTTCTCGGCTACCCTTCAGAGTTCGTAAAAAAACACAACCTATTGTATCGATACACCGTCTACACCCCTCAAGAACAGATGAGGCAGATAATCCACGAGGACGCAGAAACACGTCTAAACATTCTCCGTCACATATTCGGCATCGAGAAATACAAAAAGATGCGGGAGAATATTATGATTCTCACGAATTATCTAAAAGAAGAAACAAAACGACAACAGGGAGAGATAACATCCCTCGATCAAGAGAAGGAACACAATCAATCAGTTCTTGAACAACAAAAAATCCTTCGAGCGAAGATTCGTGAAGAAGAAGTGCACCTCCGACAGCAGCAAGCACGAAGAAAACTGACAGAGGAGGCAAGTAAAGATACTGAAGAAAAAAAACAACAAAAGATAAAGCTAGAACAAGAACTCGAAAAGAATATCCTCCTCATCACCACCAAGGAAGAGCAAGCGAGGTTTCTGAAAAGAGAACAACAAAACCTACAAGAAAGATTAGAACAAGCAAAGACCTTTCCCAATCAGCACTATCAAGCCCTTATAGAAAAAATACAAGCACTCCAGAACCAGCTCAAAAAAGATCGGGAACAGGCAGCAGAAATCGCAGGCAATCTAGCAACCTTCGAACGCCAAAAGGAAGATCAACAACAAAAGAAAGAACGCATGTTCAAGATTGATATCTGTCCGACGTGTTTGCAAGATGTTAGCGATGCGCACAAACATAACATCTTACACGAAACAGAACAGACTCTCGGAAAAACAGAACAGAGTGTTCTTGAACTCGGGAATCTTCAAAATCAGAAGGAGATCGGAATCAAACAGCTCGAACAAGAACTCTCCAGTCTGGAGCAAGAGCGCCTCCCTCTTGAAGTGCAACGCTCACAGCTCGCCAGCATGGATCTGATTCAGAAGAAGGCTATTGAGCTAGACACTACGATAACAAACCAACAGGATGAAATCCTGGCGCTGCAGCGAAGACAAGATGAACTCCAAGGAAAACTTCAAACATACGCAGAAATACAACATCTCGTAGAGGCAAAACAAATTGCAGTGGGTGAGGCCCGCAAGCACGAACAGGCGCAAGAAATTGCCGTAGCAGAGCTCAAAAAAGAAGCACAACTACAAGCACAAGAGCTAGAACGTCTAGCCGAAAAAATAAGACAACAGGAACAAATCAAGTCTCAAAGGGCCCACCATCTCGAACTGAGCGACTGGTTAAACACATCATTGCTCCAACTCATCACCACAATCGAAAGAAACATTCTCCTAAAAGTCCGACGAGAATTCTCCGAGAGGTGCAATCGTTGGTTCCAAATGCTAGCGACAGAGTCGCTCGAAGTCCGCCTAGACGAGACATTCTCCCCAATCATCATGCAAGGAGACATCGAAATGGATTATGCGTTCCTCTCAGGAGGGGAGAGAACGGCCATAGCTCTAGCCTATCGTCTAGCTCTCCACCAAACCATCTCTGCCATGCTACACACCATCAAAACAGCAGATCTTCTCATTTTAGATGAACCAACAGATGGCTTTTCCGAAGCACAAATAGAAAAAATAAACGACGTTCTCAAGGAACTGAGAACAACACAACTAATGATCGTCAGCCACGAACCAAAAATGGAAACCTTCGTAGATCACGTGATCAGAATCTCTAAGGAAGATCAAGCTTCCAAATTAGCACCCACACCAAAAAGCTTAAATACACCCACAAGCTCAGAAACACAAGTAAGTGATCTCTAGTCCCTTCTTACGTGCAATGGATAACGAAATAAAGCAACAAATTCTGAAGTCGAATACGAGCCTAGTTGGCATTGTCTGCAAGGACGGCGTAGTCATGGGTGCAGATCGAAGGTCTACAGCAGGAACCCTCATTCTTAATAAGAAATCAGAAAAAATTCACAAAATCAACGAGAACATGTTGGCCTCTTACACCGGAAGCGTGTCAGACATCCTTCTCACCAACAAGATGATCGCAGCAGAGTTGAGATTAAAAGAATTAAAAACAAAGGCAAGAACAACCGTAAGCGAGGCAGCAAACCTTCTTTCGATGATGGTCTACCGAAACATAAGAACGCCAAGTATGATTCCAAGCATGGTCGGAACACTTTTAGCAGGAGTAAATGAAGACGGGACAACAGAACTCTATTCCATAGAGCCAGCAGGAAGCCCAGTAAAGGTGGACGAATACGACGCAAACTTCTCATCTGGAATGCCCTACATTCTCGGACTGCTAGAAAGACTCTGGAAGAAAGATATGCCCGTCAAAGAGGGTGTGGAGCTTGCAAAAGAAGCTCTGAAAGCTTCAACACAAAGAGACTCAGGTTCTGGCAATGGCATAGACGTTTTCACAGTAACAAAAGAAGGAATAAAACACGTCGTAGCAGAAGAAATCGTCCCCAACTACCAATAAGAGAAATGGCTGACATCTTGAAAAGCATTAAGGAAGAATTGCCAGGTTTAGTCAAAGACGCCTCGTTCGAAGGAGCCAACATCGTCCTCTACACCGACAAAAAAGAATTCTTCAAATCCGGAGAAACAAAAGTCAAAGCAGTCGTGGAAAGAATAAAGAAACGTGTAGAGCTTCGAGCAGACAAGAAAATCCTCGCCTCCCAAGAAGACACCGAGAAAACCATTCGTGGTTTAGCACCTCCGGAAGCAGAAATCACCAACATCATTTTTGATTCTCAACGCTCCGTTGTTATCATCGAAGCCAAAAAACCCGGGCTCGTGATCGGAAAGCAAGGATCCATCCTCCAAGACCTCAAAAAATCCACATTCTGGTTTCCAGTCGTCCAGCGTTCTCCATCCATCCCTTCCAAAATAACCGAAAAAATCCGATCAGTCTTGTATGCCAATACCACATACAGAAGAAAGTTTCTGAATAACATCGGAAAGAAGATCTATGAAAACTGGAACCCCGAAAAAATGGATATGTGGATCAGACTTACATATCTTGGTGGAGGAAGACAGGTCGGACGTTCTTGCCTCTTGCTGCATACGCCCAATTCCAAGGTGCTCTTAGACTGTGGCATCAACCCAGCATTCTCCGAGGGACAAGAACGCTTCCCCTACTTAGACGTCGCAGAAATAGGAGACCTCAATTCCATAGACGCCATAGTCCTCAGCCACGCCCACACAGATCACGCAGGTCTCATCCCCTACTTATACAAAATGGGATACAAAGGCCCCGTCTATATGACCCCTCCAACACGAGACATCGCCGCCCTCCTAGCATTAGATTTCGTCGGCGTCGCTTACAAGCAAGCCGCAGCTCCACTCTATCGGGCTGAAGACATTAAAGAAATGGTTAGGCATTCCATCACACTCAACTATGGGGAAGTGCATGACATCACTCCAGACATCAGAATCACATTCTATAACGCAGGACACGTGCTCGGCTCCGCACAAACACATATCAACATCGGAAACGGCCTCCATAACTTTGTCTACGGCGGCGACACCAAATACGGGAAAACCCGCTTGTTAGATCCAGCACATAATCATTTCCCAAGAATCGAAACACTCCAGATGGAAGCAACCTACGGCCTTAAGCAAGATGTCCTCCCACCAAGGCGTGAAGTAGAACAAACATTCCTAGCCCTCGCAAAAAAAACACTAGAATCCGGAGGAAAAGTGCTCATGCCAGAACTAGGTCTCGGCCACTCCCAAGAATCTCTCCTTAGAATGGAGGAGGCAGTTCGCCGAGGAGAACTACCAAATGTTCCAGTTTATGTAGACGGTATGATCTGGGACATCAACGCCATTCACACCGCATATCCCGATTACCTCAGCGCATCTGTCCGTTCTCAAGTCTTCCAAGATAACAACCCTTTCCTTTCCCCCATCCTGAAGAGAATCGGCTCCCCTGCAGAGAGAAAAGCGGTCTTAGAAGGAGGCCCGTGCATAATAATAGCAACATCAGGTATGCTTACTGGAGGGGCTTCTGTAGAATATTTCAAGCAACTATCAGACAACCCTAAAAACTTAATGGTCTTTGGATGTTACCAAGCCGTCGGTTCTCTCGGACGTCGTGTTCAGGAAGGAGAAAAAGAAATCGTCCTTGGCCCCGAAGAAGGAAACGAACGAATCAGTGTAAAGATGAGCATACAAACGATCAATGGTCTCTCTGCCCATTCAGGAAGGAACGAACTCATGCAATACATCAGTCGTATGAATCCCAAACCAAAGAGAATTATCATCAACCACGGAGAAGTCTCAAAATGTATCGACTTAGCCTCTTCCCTTTACAAAGCCAATCGTGTCGAGACGCTCGTTCCTAGAAATTTAGAGACCATAAGATTAAAATAAATTCACAACAATTCTTAAATACCTCCCTTTCTGAAGAAAATTATGGTAGTCGTTGAAGTTATAAAAGGGGAAAGAACATTACAAGAAGGAGAGACCACTTTAATTGAGCCTCTCACATCCCATCCTGACAAAATGTTTTTCATAGGTGGCTTTAAGTATCACCGATTGCACAGTGGGAAAGAGGAACTTCTTTTTGAACACGGGTATAAACTATATCATCCCGGAGAGTGGAATGGAAACCTCATTCCTTTAATTCTCCCCAGTTCTTCGCCAAAGGTAAAACTCAAGTATAGTCCAAAGGGGATATCAAATGTCTGGCAAGGTGATGAGATACGAACACAACTAGAACAAGCTTGGACAGGCAGAGGGAGGATTTACGTGAATCTCTTTGTAGATTGTTCTCAGTAACTATAAAAACCTCTCCCTCCTGGGGAGAAAATGAAACATGCTCTCAAAATAACTCTAATCTTATTGGGTATGTTCTTCATCACGCAATTAATCGGTCTAGCAGTCATCAACGCTTACACCTCAACAACACAAACCATAACTCACACGAACGGCACCATTGAAAATATCCAAGTAGAAAAACAAATCCCTTACGGGCTCGATCCTCCAGCAGACACCACACCAGAAACCACACTCGTTTCGATCGTCATAGCAATTCTTCTCGCAGTCTTGATCATGTTCATGCTCATGAGGTTCAAAGCAGAAATCTTCCTCAGAATCTGGTTCTTCTCTGTCGTCGCCCTAGCCATAGGCATATCACTCAATGCAGTATTCATGTCCTGGCAGCACGGAGCCCTAATAGCATTAGCAATTTCCGTGCCTCTAGCATATCTCAAGGTCTACCAACGCCACATGCTTGTCCACAACGCAACAGAACTCTTAGTCTACCCGGGCATTGCAGTCATCTTCGTCCCACTTCTCAACATCTGGACGTCTGTTGTCCTTCTCGTTCTCATCTCTATCTATGACATGTATGCCGTCTGGCATGCCGGCTTTATGCAAAAAATGGCACACTACCAAATCAAACAACTCAAGGTCTTCTCCGGATTCTTCGTCCCATATCTGGGAGCAAAACAAAAAGCCAAAATAGCAAATCTCAGCTCAAAAGAAAAAGCAACCAAGAAAATCAAAGTCAATCTCGCAATCCTCGGCGGCGGAGACGTAGTCTTCCCCCTCATCCTCGCAGGTGTCGTCCTCCAACACCTCGGTCTTTTCCAAGCCCTCACTATCTCAGTGGGTGCAACAATTGCCCTGGCCGCTTTGTTCTGGAAATCACAAAAAGGAAAGTTCTACCCAGCGATGCCGTTTATTTCTGCAGGCTGTCTGGCCGCATTAGCACTAGTTTACGTGCTATAGATGTCACCCCACAGTTACAACAAAATACAAACATTTAAATACCCCACATTCACCACCTATACATGATGGTTAAATCAGACCTCGTGAAGAAGATTAAGGAATACTTTAATCTGAACATTTATGAGACGAAAGTCTGGCTTGCCCTCTTAAACAAAGGAATCGCTTCTGCAGGTGAAATCGCAGAGATTTCTGGCGTCCCACGATCAAGGACATATGACGTTCTCGAATCTCTAGAGAAGCGTGGATTCGCTATTGTTCAGATTGGTAAGCCAGTCAAATACATCGCAGTAAAACCAACAGAAGTCCTAGAAAAAATGAAGACGCTCACCCTAAACGAAGCACAAGAAAAAGTAACTTCTCTCGGAAATCTAAAGGAAACACAAGAATACGCAGAGCTAGAACAACTCCACAACGAAGGAATCACCCCAATCAAATCTCACGATCTCACAGGTTCTATGAGGGGAAGAGCGAACATTCTCGGCCGAGTCCGAGAATTGATGGAAAACGCAGAAAAAGACGTTTTGATCTGCACTTCTGCTGAAGACTTCGAAGACAAGGCACGTGTTTTGCTTCCAACCCTTGAAAGGCTCAACAAAAACGCCATCAAAGTAAAGATCGCCCTAGCCGGAGAAGAAGACAAAGTCAGGAAGCTCAACGCCAAGCACAACCTCAACGCTAAGCATGTCCAAACTCCTGCCCGACTTTTCATGGCCGACAAAAAGGAAGCCTGCTTCATGATCACGCCCGAAGGAGCTGATGAAGATATTGGTATCTGGTTGAACGCCCCATACTTCACTTCCGCCCTATCTAGTATGGTCGAGCAAAGTCTGAAAAACTAAGGATCCAAAGAAATGACATCAATTTTCAACCCTGAGATTGAAGGAGACTCTAACAGCTACGATTTGCCCCGGAAGGGAATAAAAAGACACGACATAGACCCAAGAGAAGTAACTGAGAGGGGGATTTTACTCTTATTAAATGGGCATGAAAAAGACCCTCTGGTAGAAGCTGCAGTCAGAAGAATCGACCCCGACTATTTCGAAAGAATGAGGAACTAAGGAGAAAACATGGCAGAAAAAGAAGAAAGAGAGCGCCTTCCAGAAAGAACATGGGTTGATCACGTCTTAGGTCCCATTCCTGGTGTGGGGCTGCATCGGGCATGGAGAAGGAGCAAGAAGTATAATGGAACAATGGGAGATCACTTGCGAACAATCGCACAAGCGGCTTATACATCTGTGACGATGGCCCTCCTTGGGCATTATACACATATCGGACTCAGAACTGGCGAGTGGAACGCTCTAAACCAGGTAGAAAACATCCTACAGCAGAAGGTTGACGAATTAGAGGGCCACAGGAGAAACACATTTATTATTTCTCCAATAGAATGAGAAAATAGAAAATGAATCCAACACGACCAGGAACATACCAGAAAGCACTAGCAGATCAACTAATCACCGAATTCGGCGGAAAAATAGAAGATTCTGGCGGAATTGGATCTGATGCAGCAACATACAAGATCAGGGGAACTAATAGCGAACCAGGGCCTGCAAGAGCAAGAGAGATAGTGAGTCGGTTCTATGCCGAACAAATTCCTCCCATGAACGACCTACGTGGTGATGGCACACTCTTTGAGTCAGAAGACGAAGAGAGAATGGACGCAGTAAATCTAACTTGTTTTGAAGGACACAATGAGGTCCTTCTCACCGTTGCTAAGCTGAGGTAACCTCCCTGACAGAGGTTTTAGTCAAACCCATCTCCCCAACCAATTTCTTATTATTCCCCAACCAATTTCTCAACCATGCAGACCCTTTCCTATCAAAATCTTCCTTCACCCACCAAAAACCTCCCCTCTCAAACGACCCAGAATTAGCCTTCTGAAAAGCCCCAACCGCATCCTTCATAGAAACCCTCGGTCCTCGCCGCAAAACCTCCTTCCTAGGCTCCAAAACAAAATACACATCCGCACTCTGCTCATCCGAGTAAACGAACTCTGACCTCCTAACCTCGAAGTATTGACCCAAAACAGATTCCACAAACAAGGCAAACTTCTTCAGCTTCGTCCCAGCTATATCACCGGCCTGCCGATCCGTCTCCAAATGCAAAGCAACAAGCTCACCTTTCAATCGAGCAAGACCTTCAACATTCAGCCCTTTCTTTTCGAAATGATTTACTGAAGGTCTTTTCAAAAACGCCCGCAAAGCCGCCTGCAATTTCTCAAAAGCTCCAAAAGACAAAGCAGCCCCCGCATTCCTCTCCTTCCAAGTGGGATCAACTATGACAAGAGGACCCTCTTGCCGGGCCTCATTCAACGCAAACCCTATCTCCGATTTAGACCGATACAACTTAGCAGGATCCAAAACCAACCGCTCACCCTTCTTCACCTTCACCAAGGCCTTGGCCATCTTCTCAAAACTACCATAATATATCACCAAACATTCAAGAGCATATCCAGACAGCCCTTGTATATATGATTCAGCCCCATAAACCCCCTGTGCCCTGGTAAAAGTTTTAGCAAGAGCAATCTCCCTTCCTAAATTCCGATCAGCACGCAACGCCTTAGCAACCCAATTCACATGAAAGTAACTCAAATCAGTCACATTCTCTGCCAAGGCAGGCCGAGCAACCTTCTCCACAGGAACCACTTCAAAAACCAGACCCTCGCCCGCAGCAACCTCAAAATAATCCCTACTCCCATGTAATCTCGTCACCGAATAACTCAGTTTCCCAGCAACCAGGCCCACAACCTTCTCCAATCTCCCCACAAAATCTCCCTTCCCAGAAAACCGAACAAAAACATCAACATCATACTTCTCCTTCTTAACAAGCGTCCCCTTAGCAAAACTCCCTCCAACAAACACCTGAGCCTTTCCCACTTGTTTTTGCAAGGCAGCAACAAACTCTTTCACTTTCGCACGCAAGGCTACGGTCTCTTCTCGAGACGGCATAAAATTCAATTCCTTCAAGACGCTTTGCACACTCATCAACAATAAAACCAAGAATGGTATTTAATCCTTTGGAGATAGTAAAGAATTGCGGAATCTATTTAAACAGAAATCCCGATCTAAACCAGAGAGGTCAACATGCCAACCGCACAAATAATTACGTTAGTGATTCTTATTTTTCTATCAGCACTATTCTCAGGAATAGAGACTGCATTGATGTCACTCAGTAACATCAAAGTAAACGCTCTTTTAAAACAGGGAAAGAAGGGAGCACAGACACTCCATAGAATAAAACAAAAGCCTCACAAGCTAATAATTACAATCCTTATCGGAAATAATTTAGTAAACATCGGAGCAGCTTCTCTCGCAACAGTCATCTTCACAGAAATGTTCGGATCAAGCGGCGTAGGCATAGCAACAGGGGTCATGACATTCCTTATCCTTGTCTTTGGGGAGATAACACCAAAGACGTTCGCAACCCAAAATGCAGAAAGGGTTTCTCTTGCGGTAGCAAGACCAATAGAACTCCTTTCAATCATCCTCTCTCCAATCGTGAAAATCTTCGAAGTCATCTCACATGTCATGTCTAAACTTCTCGGCTCAAAAGAAGAGGAAGAACTTTCGGAAGAAGAATTAAGAACAATTGTAACAATGGGGGCAAAAGAGGGGGTCCTCAACAAAGAAGCTGCAGAGATGATGCATAACGTTATGGAATTCAAGGGGACAAAAGTGACACAGGTCATGACACCAGATGTGAAGGTAGAGATGGTAGATGGAAAAAAGAAACTACATCAGATTCTAGACTTTGTAGTAAAAACACCCTTCTCAAGGTATCCAATATACGGAGAAACAAAGGATAAGATCATAGGGGTATTGGATGTGGACGATGTGTTAAGATATACAAAGGAGAAGAAGCTAACCAGGTCTGTCAAAAGCATAGCCCGTGAAGTCATGTTCGTTCCAAGGTCAAAAGAAATAGATGACCTTCTAACTGAATTTGAAAGAGAGAAGAAACAAATGGCCATCGTAGTAGATGAATATGGAGAGGTCTCCGGACTGATAACAGTTGAGGACATTCTAGAAGAAATAGTTGGAGACATCTTTGACAAAAGCCATAGGGAAAGCGTATTCATCAAAAAAGTAAATGAAAAGCTGGTAAGGGTAGACGCAAAAGCTTCAGTAGAAGAAGTAAATAAAATCCTTCATCTCGGATTGAAAGCAGAAAATTTCAGCACAATGGCAGGATTTGTTGTGCATAGATTAAAGAGGCTGCCCAAGAGAGGAGAAAAGATCAAACTAAGCAAGGTCACCATTGAGGTGGACAAGGTAACAAAGCAAGGAGTCGAAAGCTTGAAGATACGGAAAGAATAGGATTAATCTTTCCGAGAAGTCAAATGCCCCAAATCAACCACATACTTCCCATCCTCTAACTGATACACCTGAGGCCGATCCGACTCCAACATCTTACTCACATCCAACAAATACTTCCCAGGCTTCAAAATCTTGATACTCTCAAAATCCAAAAACACCGGCGTCTCTTCATCATCTGCACCAAGAATCTCCCGAACATCCTGCTCAACCTGCTCCTTCTCAACCGTATTAAGCTCAACCTCAGCAACTTTCGCCTGCCGCTGCATCTCTTGCAATTTCTCTTTCCGAATATAAAAGAAGAACTTGCTCTGACATGAAGAACAGCCCTTCAACAGCTCCTGATCCCCATCCCCAATCACCCGATCACAATGCACGCATTTGTATGGCATGCCTCTGCAAGAAAGAACTAGTTAATAAAGATTTAGCCCTTCTGCTTAATTAGCCCGCCATGATACTCAAGGGAATAAACTTCTTTCCCCTTAAGTAAAATTCTCTCTGATCCCTTGAATTTCTCAATATCACCCTCATAAGAATTTTCATAAGAGAAATCACCTTCAGTAAACTTCTCAGGGCCCCGAAATGGAGATGCCTCACCAACCATCTCCAAAACCTTCTTCAGGAATTCATAAATTTTCTTAGCAATGGCTGCATGGTCTGGATCGACGCCGCCATAATAATTCATAGACCAGATGATCTCTCCACCTTTCCAAACAATCTCCTCTCCAGAAAACGGATCAAATCCATAATATTTATCTCTATAGGAAAGATCTCCTTCAGAGAACTTCAATTCTTTTCCGCCATCTTCTAGTTTAGATTCTCTCCCTTCCCCACCAGTAGCATAACCATTAATCTTAGCTAAAACAAGAAACTCTGCCAACCCCATCTAACCCAACATCAACTCCAACTTCCTCGGATCTCGCTTAATCTCACTCACCACATTCGCAGGACCAATCACAGTCAGAGCACTACTATGCCCAACCAACTTCTTCGCAATCCCATGCTTCATCTTCAACATAATACTCTTTCCTTTCAAATCAGGCTCTATAACTGCGAGTTCAATTCCCCTAAAATCTTTCACATGATCAACCAAGGCCATAGTATCCTCAATCAACCTAGCCTCCTCCTCAGCCCGCAATCGCCCATGCAAAATAACGATCTTATTCCCCAGAACCATATTCAAAATCTTCTTGACCCTGTCCGCAATACCCAGGTCTTCAATCTCTGAAAAAG
>NYZR01000007.1 GCA_002687255.1 Candidatus Pacearchaeota archaeon
CGCTCGAGTCCGCCCCACATCCTTTGGTGATAAGCGCAGACCAAGGCTGGGTTGTGTAGGAACCTTTAATAATCAATTAAGGCCCTAGACTCCGTCTCGTAAGAGCGGAGTGGGGCGGGGATTCCGCCCCAGAATCTCCTCAGAAATCGCTCAGCGTTTTTTGTTGTTTGTCAAAAATCGAATACGGGAAAGGCTTGAGGGCTTGCTCTTGGTTTTGCTCGGCGATGTAGCGGATCACTTGCTGCTGCGAGATGTATCCTCCGGAGGGAACGACATTCTCTTCATCGGAGCTTCCTCAACGCAAATATGGTGAGAAGCATTATCCTGTTGATATTATCGCTCCTCTGAATGGGAGGGGGATTGTTTTTCCTGGTGGGGCGGTGTTATCCCAAGGGGTGGTGCGCTCTCAAGATGGTAATCATTTTCTTGTGTTGGGCACAGGCAAGAAGGATGGTCTTTTTTCTGAGAAGGCCGCACCGTATCTTACTCGTGAGGTAACTGTGAGCGGTGTCAGATTTAGTCAGGCTCAGGCTGAAGGAAGTGTTTATAAGATCCCTCTCTTTTTTGATGGCAAACCTAGTGACTGTGATGCTTGTGTTTCTTTGAACGTTAAGGAGAAGAGATTCTTTTATCAGGCCGCTAAGAGTAAGCAAGGGATGCAGGTGCGGTTTGAGCAGGGTAATGTGTTTGTTCCGGTAGAAAGGGGGGATCTTCTTGAGATCCCTCATGTTTCAGGGACTGCTTTTTCTCTTACACCGGGCGTTGGTCAAGAACCTTTGTTGAAGGTGTTCGGTTCTCGTTTGTCCTCTAAGAAAGGGGTGGTGCGTAATGGGAAGTATGAGTTTTCTTTTGATAAGCGTGGGAAGATACGTGTGAAGTCTCGGAGAAAGTCTGGCGATTTGGGGACGGTTCCTCTACAGATTCGTTCTGTTCTTCAAGACGATGACAGCCCCTCTCTCATTGTGGATAACCAAGGGAGATATCGCAAGGGTAGTGTTCGTGCTGTTTCTGCTGTTGCTTCTCCAAGGTCTCAGCGATCTTCGTTATCTAACCTTGTGGATGTGATGAAAACATTAGGGGTGCGGAACCCTCGTTTTGTTTCGTTTACTCGTGGAAGGGCGGCGAGTAGGATGGATATGTCAAGATTACGAATTATTGCCGGCATTTACGCAGGCACGGTCGAGGTTAAAAAGGTAGGTGACTCAATTTCGTCTAGAGGTTCTTATAGCGAGGCGCAGTATCCTGAAGCCCTAGAGAAGACATTGACCGATGCTGATGTGAATGGTGATTCGGTGATTACCCGTAGTGAATCTTCTGCTCTTTATCGTAAGGTTTTGGAGGAAGAGACTGCTCGTTGAAGTTCATGGGTTCAGAAGATTTAATAAGGTTTCCCCCTTTGGTTTGTTATGGGAGCGGTTGAAGACAAAGTCAAGAAGTATCTGGTTGTTATTAAGAAGGAGAATAAGAAGATAAATGCGTTTCTTTCGTTGAATCCGGATGCTTTAGCAGATGCTTGGGCGGTTGATAGGAAAAAGAAGAAGGGGAAGTTGGCCGGGCTTGTTGTTGGTGTGAAGAGTAATATTTGTGTTACTGGTTTGGAGACGAATTGTGGGTCGAAGACTTTGGCGGGTTGGAGGGCGCCGTATGATGCTACTGTTGTTAAGAGATTGCGGGCAGAGGATGCGGTGATTATGGGGATGTTGAATATGGATGAGTTTGCTTGTGGTTCTGGAGGGGTTCATGGAGCTTTTGGTCCGGCACAGAATCCTGTGGTTCCTGGGCGAGTTCCTGGAGGGAGTAGTAGTGGGCCTGCTGCGGCCGTGGCTGCTGGGATGTGTGATGTTGCTTTGGGGAGTGATACTGGAGGGAGTGTGCGGAATCCGGCGAGTCATTGTGGTCTTGTGGGGTTACGGCCGACGTATGGTTTGGTTTCTCGGTATGGGTTGATTGATCTAGCGATGAGTTTTGACGTTGTTGGGCCTGTTGGAAAGGATGTGGAAAGTGTTCGTCGTGTTCTTGAAGTGATTTCTGGAGAGGATGAGAGGGATACTCAGACAATGCGAGAGGAGAATAAAGCTTCGCCTTTGCCGAAGCAAGTTCGGCAAGCTCTCGCTGCTCCTGGCAGATCGCAGCTTCGAACTTCGGCTCAGTTATCTGGCACTCGCTTAAGCTCGGAAAAAGGGAAGAAGCTGAAGATTGGTGTGGTGAGGGTTCCCGGTGTCGATACAAAGATTTCTGCTTTGATGGATGAGTCATTGGGTATTGGGTATAAGGATGAACTGAAGAGTTCTTTTTTGAGAAGTTGTGAGTTTGTTGATATTGAGTTGAAGCATGTCGATTTAGGTGTGCAGACGTATTATTTGATTTTGTATGCTGAGTTCTTTTCTGGGACACGGAAGTTTGATGGGAGGCGGTTTGGGAAAGTGATTGAGGAGAGTTGTGGTGAGGAGGTGCTGCGGCGGATTCTTGGAGGGAGTGAGGTGACATTGGCTGAGCATGCGGGGCAGTGGTATCGGAAGGCTCTCGGAGTTCGGGAGTTGATTCGGCAGGAGTTTGTGAAGGCGTTTGAGAACGTGGATGTGTTGGTGATGCCTACCGTGCCGGCTTTGCCGTGGAAGGTCGGGGAAAAAATGAGTGTGCAGGATGAGTATGCGTATGATGTGCTTACTGTTTTAGCCTCTCTTGCAGGGGTGCCTGCTGTGAGTGTGCCGATGGGTGCGATTGAGGATTCTGATCGGGATGGTGCGATGGTTCCTGTTGGGATGCAGGTTATTGGGCCTTGGGGTTCAGATAGTGAGGTTTTGAAGATTGCTGGAGCAGTAAGTTTATAAGGTTTTGAGGTCGAGAGAGCATATGGATGTAGGGGATGTGAAGATAACGTTTTTGGGTCATGACGGGTTTTTGTTTGAGCATCAGGGGAAGAGAATTGTGGTTGATCCGTATCATGTTTCGGAGGGGCTTGCCAAAGTGGATGTGGTGTTGCTGACTCATAGTCACTATGATCATTGTAGTGTGGAGGATTTGCAGAAGCTGGTTCGGCCGGGGACGATGGTTGTGGGGCCGGCGGATGTGCAGAGTAAAGTGATGAAACTTGAAGGCGTCCAGTTTGAGTTGATCGAGGTGGGGGATGAGGTGGCTCTGAACGGAGTGAAAGTGGAGGCTGTTGCTGCCTATAATAAGGAGAAGGAGTTTCATCCGAAGGAGGAGGGATGGTTGGGGTATCTGATTAAGTTTCCTGGGACTGTTGTATATCATGCCGGAGATACGGATCCTATTCCGGAGCAGAAGCATTTGACAGGGCATGGGTGTCATGGGAAGGAGTTTGTGTGTTTGTTGCCCGTTTCTGGGAAATATGTTATGGATGCTGAAGAAGCAGCAGAGGTTGCTAGTTTATTGAGCCCGGATGTGGCTATCCCGATGCATTATGGGGCAGGTGTGGCTGGGACGAAGGAGGATGCGGAGCGGTTTGTGGAGTTGTGTGGTGAGGTTGGGGTGAAGGCGGAAATCTTGGGAAAGATTTAAATATGGGGTTATTGACTCTTTTTTATGATAAGCGGGTTTACTGTAAGCTCCCTTCGGACTGAAGAAGCAGAAGATGGATGGAAATATCTTGAAGTAGAAAATCCTCTTTTTCAGGGAGAAAAGCCAACTGAATTAAGGGTGAGATTGATCTTTGATGGTGTTCGTTATGGTCATCGTCCTGTAATGGAGACTGATTCAGGCTCTCTCTCTCTCTCTGATGATGGATATGCTCGTAGGGACTTAGTTATTGATCACACACGTCTTCATGCAGATCAACCAGAAGAGGGCACGGTTGTTGGAACGCTTTGTTATAATGGAGAAACCTTGAGAATTGGAATCTCTTCTAGGTTCCCTCGGGGCAATAACCAATGGCCTTTGGGAAATAATGGTGAAACTCCACAGGATCTTGTATTTAACGGTTATGTCTCAAGGTTTGATGTTGTAGAGAAATCTGGCTGAAAAATCGTGTGATCGGGTTGCTTGTGTTGGAGAAGATTTAAACAATTGCTTTTAGGATTATGAAGAAGAGAACCGCAATTGCGGCTCCTTTCATAATGGCTATCAATGTTTCTATTTGTTGTGCTTCTTTACCCATCTTTTTTCCTCTGCAGTTCTTTGATATCTGTCTTGATGTTTATGAGTTCGTTAGAGATTTTAAGTCTTTCTTCCTGGAGGTTGAGTCTTCTGTTCATGTTGGAGAGAGTGATTGTCAGGAAGAGAAAGATGATAATTGCGATCACGGCGAGTTTTTGTTCTTCTGGAAGATGGATTGGTGCTATGAGGGTGATAAGAATTGCGATGAAGGTTATTGCCAGGGTGATGACACTATTCTCTGCCATGTTTTTCCTTTGTTGGTTTGGTTCATAAGGATTTGTATGGTGTAAGGATGTATATACTGCAGTAGCGTCAATTATATAAAGAGGATGCGGCTTCGGGGAAGATGGTTAGAGGAGTGAAAGGAGGTTATGAATAAGTGGTTTTAGATTTTACTCAGGAAGCTTTGCAGAATGTAGACTCTCATAGCATCAATTTTGATGAACTGAAGGCCGGAAAGGCGGCGATCAAGGTTTTTGGTGTTGGTGGGATGGGTTGCAACGCTGTGACCTGGTTGTTTAACAAGGGCGTGACTGGTGCATCGATCTATGGATGTAACACAGATGCCTTGCATTTGAGCATCACTAAGGCTGATGAGAAACTTCTCATTGGTAAGGAGCTTACTCGTGGACTTGGAGCTGGAGGGCAGCCCACCGTTGGACGAGAGGCTGCTAAGGAATCTTTGTCGGAGCTGAAGAAGGCTGTCAGCGGTGCTGATATGGCTTTCGTTCTCGCCGGCATGGGTGGTGGCACAGGTAGTGGCGCTGTTCCTGTCGTTGCGCAGTTGGCTAAAGAGTCAGGTGCTGTAGTGATTGGCGTTGTTACCTTACCGTTCGAGTGTGAAAAGGCCAGGCAAGATAAAGCAGAATTTGCACTGCAGGAGCTTACCGAAGTAGTAGACACGGCTATTCTGATTGATAATAATCGATTGGTTGATATCGCTGGAAACCTTCCTATGGAGCAAGCATTTGCTGTCGCTAATGAACTGATTAGTGCTATGATTAAAGGCATTGTGGAAACAATTACCTTGCCATCGTTGATTAATTTGGACTATGCTGACGTGTCGGCAATTATGAAAGGCGGAGATGTTGCTGTTATCGGAATTGGTGAAGCAGATACGACTGACCGAGTGAACGAAGCTGTTCGGCAGGCCTTGACGCATCCTTTGTTGGATGTCGATTATCGAGGTGCGACTGGAGCTTTGATTCACATTACGTGCGGGCCCGACTTTAAGTTGGAAGAGTTTTCTGGCGTGGGTGAGTTGGTGACTGAAAATATCAGTCCTGATGCGCAAGTGATTATCGGTGCTCGAATCAATAAGGACTTTGCGAATAAGGTTCGAGTGATTACGATTATGACTGGTGTTAATTCGCCTTATGTGGTCAGTCGGCACACGCATGCTGATGCTGAGCCTGAGAAGTCGGAAATGTCTGATCTTGGTATAGAAGTCTTCTAGGGCGTCAGCCCTTTTTTATTTTTCCCTCTTGGTTTTTTGAAGGGATTTTTGTTTTTTTAGTTTGTTTTGATTTCTCTGAGTTGCTCGCTTATTTCTTTTGCTTTGTCGGCGTAGGCCTTTTTTGTTTGCGGGGTGATGTGGTTTGTGCCGCAGGTTGCTAAGAGCCGAGCGTAGTTTTTTCTCAGTTCAGCGAGCTTCTCGAGGAGCACGGTTTCTGTTCCCATGCTTGTTTAGTTCCAGCGTTGTTCTGTGTAGTTTGCTCTGGCTTCTGCTTTGGCCTTATCGAGGTATGTCTCAAGTTCTTTCTGCTGTCCTCGTAGCTCTCGCTTCAGCTCTCGTGGCAGGCCGTTCTGCTGGTAGGCTCGCAGTTGCTTCAGGGTGTTTTGTGTTCTCATGCTTTTCCTCCGTTGTGTCCCTTTCGGGCTTTGTGATATTTTCTTGTTAGATGGGTAGTTAAATATCTGTTGAAGATATTTCTACAACATCCTTTTAAGTAAGGGTTTTTGTGTAAGGCTTTGATGAAACAAAGGAAACACGGAGGGGGCAGCGAAGAAGGCAAGAGGCCCTCTCACCTCACCACGCCCGGCGGATTAGCCGGGCTTTCTCCTCCGCAAAGAGCGTCAGAGGAGGGCGAGAAACTTCTCAGGGTGAAAGGAGGTTGTTAAAGATGAATGAAGAACAAATAATGGACCACTTCAGAAAGCATTTCAAAAAACAAGATAAAATGAACTCTGGAGGATATAGTAGGTATCAGCCATATAGTGCGCAATTCGGAATACTTCACTATGCCATGAAAATGCTGGAAAGAAAAAATTTACTGGGAGAAGAAACTGTGAAAGTTCTCTATAAAATGGTTGGAGATGGATACCGAGAAAAGGAAATCTGGAGCGAAGCGAGAAGATACTACATAAAGTCTGGAAGACCTGACCTAATCGAAGAAATAGAAAAAGATAAAAGAAAGATTGCAAGCATTTTTGGAACAGATTTTAGGGCCCACTAATTTACGGTAGGGAAACTCACAACAAATTATAATTCTGCTATGAGAGATGCATTTTATATTGTAAAAAGAGATGCTGTTTTGGCTTTAAGTGGAAAAATTTTGACATTTGTAGAAATAATTCATGCAATTAAAAATTACAAGAAGAAAGTTTTCCAACTAGAAATTGGAAGCAATATTGAATTGATAAAAAACAGTATCGAACTAAAAGAAAATGTTTTATTTTCTCTAGATATAAAAGAGGGTTTGGATTTCTTAGAAAAAATTAGGGGCGAACGCCCATGGAGTGGGAGAGAATTCTCTTTTGAGAGGGGATTTCAACAAAAATATTCTAGAATGGTGGAAATGTCTTTATTGTTGTAGAACTTTCCACAACAGATATTTAACTACCACTTTTTCTCAGAACAATTATGGAGCACGACGCAATGAGGCAGAGAGAAGGAGGTAGACTAAGATGACAATAATTAGAAAAACATACCATATTGAACCCAGATCTTTTCTTGAGGGAGCAGATCTTTCTAACACTAGTCTTATGGGGGCTAATCTTAAGGAGTCCAATCTAAGAAGGGCAAACCTTACAGACGCAAATCTTTCAAGGTGGGGCCCTGAAGAAACTAATCTTGAAGGCGCAATACTCGATGGGGCAGATCTTAGAAATGCGAATCTTGATTACGCAAATCTTGTGCGGGCTTCTTTTCAGGGAGCAAAACTTTCAGGGACAAGCCTTAGAAACGCACGACTTTATTTTGTTGATCTAAGGGGTGCAAATCTCTTGCATGCAAATACCTTTCAGGCCAGGCTTTCTGGCGCCATCATAGATGATGGACAAGGGAACGAGTATGAGTTAGTCTAAGGGAGATTGTTGTAGAAAACAGAACAACAGGTATAAAAAGAGGTGAAACCTTTTTTCTTTATGCAGGTTGAAGCTGTGCTTGAGAAAATAGGATTGTCGCCGAATGAGACGAAGGTGTATTTGACGTTGACAGATAATGGGTCGTTGAAGGCAGGGGTGATTTCTAAGTTGGCGAAGCTTGATCGGAGTTCGGTGTATAATGCGTTGAAGTTGTTGTTGGAGAAAGGGTTGGTAAGTTATGCGTTAATTGGTGAGGTGAAATGGTTTCAGGCTGTTGGTCCCAGGAGGTTGTTGGAGTATGTGCAGGAGCAGGAAGATGATGTTCGGAGTGTGTTGCCTGATTTGTTGGAGAGGCATGGGCGGAAACGAGTGGAAGGACAAGTGAGGTTGTTTAAGGGCATCAAAGGGATTAAGTCTATTTTTTTGGATATGATTCGGACAGGGGAGGACAATTATGTGTTCGGGAGTGAGGGGCAATTTTCTGAGAGGATGCCTGAGTTTGCTTTGCAGTTTAAGCGGATGAAGAAAGAGAAAGGGATGAAGACTGTGATGGTATGTCGAAAGGATAGGAGAGAGTTAGATATTGCTGCGACAAGTCATAAGTATTTGCCCGGTATCTCAGAGAGTCCTGCGGTGACGAATATCTATGGGGATAAGATCGCTATTTTGATTTGGACAGATGAACCTGAAGGGGTTATTATTGAGAACGCTGCTGCGGCGAGGGCGTATAAAAGTTATTTTGATTTTATGTGGAAGCACGGCAAGGCTTTTTCTAAATAGTTACTGCCTAGTCGGTTCCTCAAACGTCGTGGGTTTTCTGTCCATGTCCCAGGTGTCCCAGAAAATGGTTTTTTCGAGGAGTTTCTTCTTTCTTCTTTGCGGGGTGGCTTTGGATTTGTTTTCTTTTCCTACCGGGATGAGGGCTTCGACTTGGATATGTGATGGGATTTTGAGGGTTTGTCGGACGAGTTCGTCGGTGAAGGCTCCGATCCAGCAACTTTGTATGTTGAGGTCGGTGAGTTTGAGGAGGAGGGTTTGGACCATTGCTCCAGCTTGTTGCTTGCCGTAGATCCTGCCACGTTCACCGTAGTGTTCTTCGAGGAATTTGTCATCTGCGCAGACGGCGATGAGGGAAGGAGCTTGGGCGATCCAGGATTGGTTCGCATGTTTTGCCAGCTGGCGGATGGTGTCTTTGTGTTGGATGATGATGAATTTTATATGGTTATGGTTGCCGGCTAGGGGGCTTTGGTTTGCTGCGTCGATGGCATCCATGAGGTCACGCCAGTCTACTTGCGAGGATTTGAATGCTCGTGTGGAATGGCGGGCTTTTATTGCTTTGTTTAGTTCCATGATAAGGGGAGGGGAGGGTGGTATAAAAGATTATTGTTGGGAAAAAAGCTCGCTCCTGCTCGAGTCCACACCCACCGCCTGCGTTGATAGTCGATACCAAGGACTGGTTACGTTTATCCATGAATCTTTAGTGTTAACATATTTATCCTGTTGAGGTGGTTGATGCTTTTTGGATTGTAGACGCCGATTGGGCCTGTCCTTGCGGTTTCTGTGGTAATCTCCCTGTTTGATCCTATTTTGTGTGTTTGTCCCTGGTATGTCCAGGTTTCTTTCCTAGTGTTTACTTCTAAACCATTTACCTGATGAGGTCTTTTGATAATTGTGTATCTGGTGACGTCGAATCCTGGGTCAGGTATTCCTTCTGGGACTTCTCCGAAGCAGACAACTACGAGATCTCTTTTTCTCATACTCTCTTCTATCTCTCCTTGTTTTTAGTTGTTTCTTTTTTCATTTTTCGTGAACATTTATTAAGAGAGAATGTTTTTTGGAGTTTAAGAGGGATTTATGAAGTTTCATAGAAAGGGAATGAAAGATCAGAAGGAGATTGACTTCTCGTATAATTTGAAGTTGTATCTGAAGTTGTTGTGGATGCATTGGCCTTTGGTGATTGCTGCTCTTGTTGTGGGGTTGTTGTTGGCGGCTGCGAATATGGGGGACAAGTTGTTGTTCAAATGGATTATTGATGATGCAACTTTGTTTACTGAGTCTGGGGATGCCGCTTTCTTCATACAGGCACTGTTGTTTACAGCGATGGTGTTTGGTGGTTTGTTGGTCAGTCGATTTATCTTGCAATGGCTGAACATGCATGTTCGGATTTATCTGGATTCTCGGTTGACGAGGGATTTGAAGCAGCGGTTCTTCGTGCATTTAATCGGTCTTTCACATCGGTTTCATACGACGCATAGGTCGGGAACGTTGATCACTCGGCTTAATCGAGGGTCGAATGCTGTGAGGAATATGTCTGATGCCTTGGTATTCCGGCTTGCGGTTTTTCTTTTTGAGTTTGGGATTGCTGCAGTGTCTTTCTTGTATTTCTCGTGGACGGCTTCCCTTGTCGTCGTCGGTGTTGTGGTGTTCTTTGTGTTGTATAGTTTGGGTATCCAGTATATTCAGGAAAAGCATCATGTTGCTCTGAATATGCGGCAGGATGCTGAAGGGGCGGAGATCAGCGACGTGTTTGGGAACGTTGAAGTTGTCAAATATTTTGGGAAGGAGAAGTTGATCGGGCGGCGGTTTGGTCGGTTGACTGACGGGACGAGAGATGCGGAGGTGAAGTATGAGGGTTATTGGAGGTGGTTGACTGCCGGGCAGAGGCTTGTTCTTGGTTTCGGAGCAGGGTTGGTGATGTGGATTTCGATCGAGATGTTTTTGGTTGGTTCTGTTACCTTGGGGACGCTTGGATTCATGTATACGATTTATCTGAGTTTGATGGCTTCGGTGTTTACGTTTGTTGGAGGGATTAGACAGTTCCATCGAGCAATTGGTGACTTTGATGCGTTGTTTGAGTATGCGAAGATTGAGAACGAGATTGAGGATAAGCCGGGGGCTAAGAGTTTGCGGGTTCGGGAAGGGGCGATTGAGTTTGATCGGGTGTCTTTTGCGTATGGTGAGCTGTCTGAGAAGGGTAAAAAGAAGAAGGGGTTGTTTGATGAGTTTACGTTGTCTATCGCCCCTGGTGAGAAGGTTGCCCTCGTTGGGCATTCGGGGTCTGGGAAGAGTTCGTTGATCAAGGTGTTGTATCGGTTGTATGATATTGCTGCGGGGAGCGTGAAGATTGATGGACAAGATATTCGGAATGTTAAGCAGGAGTCCTTGAGGGGGGAATTGAGTATCGTGCCTCAGGAGGCGGTGTTGTTTGATGACACGTTGTATGCTAATGTGGCTTTCTCTCGTCCTGGGGCAAGTAGGGATCAAGTGTTGTCTGCTATTGAGGCCGCACAATTGCACAATGTGGTTGCGAGGTTGCCTAAAGGGGTAAATACGATTGTCGGAGAGCGAGGGGTGAAGTTAAGTGGGGGTGAGAGACAGAGGGTTTCTATTGCTCGTGCGCTTTTGGCTAATCGGAAGATTTTGATGTTGGATGAAGCTACTTCGTCTTTAGATTCTCGGACGGAGTGGGAGATTCAGCAGGCCTTAGATAAGCTTTTGGAGGGTCGGACGTCTATTATTGTGGCACATCGGTTGTCGACGATTATGCGGGCGGATAAGATTGTGGTGATGGATGAGGGGAGGATTGTGCAGCAAGGGAAGCATCGGGAGTTGATTGCGAAGCGTGGTGTGTATAAGGAGTTGTGGGATTTGCAGAAGGGCGGTTATCTTAAGGAGTGATATTTATTCGAACGGGAAGAAATCATATTTGTGTTCTTTTGTGTTCAGGATCACTTCAAATCCCTTAACGTTGTCTGCGAATAGCTCTCTGAATTTTTTAATGGTTTCTTCAAGTTCCTCGTATGACTGTGTTTCTATTTCTAATGACATGTCATAAGATCCAATCACGGTTGGCATGAATATGATGTTCTTATGTGACTTTGCGAACTCCATCATTTCTTCTTCTCTTTGTGGTGTCATTTTGTGTAAGCTGAAGAAGACGCTGTATCTTGATAACCCTAACTTGTTTAAGTCGAGTTGGATTGTGTAGCCACTGATTATATTTTCTTCTACAAGTTTCTTCATGCTGTATCTTGCTTTGTCTACTGTTGTTTTCAGATCTCTTGCGATGTCTACGACATTTTTTCTTGCATCCTGTGATATGCTCTTGAGTATTCTTTTGTCTATTTCTTTCATTTTGTAATTTGTTGGATTGTAGACAAACGTCTTCTTGCTTTTTTGTTCTATAAGATGGCCTCTTGTGAATCCCGGAGATCTCACAAGGAGAGATATCTGTTTTTCAGCTATATGGTTTCCGAATTTTGATTCTATCTCTCTGTAAATGTCTGTTAGTTGTTGTGGGGTTTTCGCCAATATTGAAAGGTTGATGTCCCATCTTCCACTGCATGATGCCACCCATCTGATGTTGTTGTGTTTTACTAAACTGTTTATTATGTCTCTTTCTTTTGCAAGGTTTGTGTTTTGTAGTCTGAGGAGGATCTTGTAGTGGTTGTAACCTAATGCTAATGTGTTGATGAATGTTACGTATTTTTTTATGATATCTTTTTCTTCTAAGGTCTTGAGTTTATATCCTATTGCTTGTTCTGACAGGCTTACTCTTTTTGCGAGTTCTTTGTTGGTCGCTCTGCTGTTCTGATCTAGCCAGTAGATCAGTTTCTTGTCCTTCAATGTTAAATTTGTCATATCTTGTATTTAATTGGGCAATTTATAAGCTTTTCCTTTTTATGAAAGAATATTTCTCGAAGGTTATATAATCTTGTTCTTTGATGCTTTTGCATGAATAGTGATACCAACACTGAACTGAAGGAACTGACTGTCTTGGATTTAGAGAGGGCTTTTGCACATGTGAATAGGCAGTCTCCCGGTAATAAGATTTCCTCCTGGGAATGTGCTTGCAGTCTATTGAATGGTGGCTGTTATCTTAGCGAGGGTGGATATGGAAATGTATCGTTGAGTCATTCCGTTTGTAGGGCCGAAGCTAATTCCACTACGCATAAAACTCTCTTGGATATTGGTTCAGGATCAGACGCCTTTGCTTCTTATTTGTCTCGTTGTTTTCCTGGCACATTAGATATAGATTCTGTGGATGTTAGAGAACATTCTTTTTTGGATTCTGGAGAGGCAGGTAAGGAGTATGATGTGGTTGTTTCAAATCTTGCTTTTTCTTGTTTTCCCCGTGAGGGTCTTTCAGAGTTGTGTCAGTTCATGGAAGAAAAGTTAATCTCTGGGGGAGATTTGATCATTTGTGATAATTTCTTCCCCTCTCCAGGATCCGTTAGTGATAGGGGATCAACTATTCGTGAGTTCTATGAGCAGGTTGCCTTGGCCTACTTCGAGGGAGATGGCTTGAATAATTTTGATAGCTCTATTGTAGATTCTATTAAGAGAGCAAGGGATTTTGACTTGAGTGAAGATTCTTCTTTCGGTGTCAAGGATCCTTCCTTTGATTTTTCTGATGGGGTCAGGAAGCCTCTCAAGATGTGTTGTTGGTCGCCCGAGTTGCTTGATCCATATTCAGATCGTCCTAGGTGGAAACCTGTTGTTGGATCGTATGTGGTCTCTTCTGTTAGGTAGTAATCTCCGCAGAAGCAACCAGTTCTTGGTTGTGGTAGAGGACGAGAGTTTGTCCGGGGGCTACTGCGAGGATTGGTTTGTTTGGGATGAAGGAAATTTGTCTCGCTCCGCTCTGCAAGGGAACCACGGTTCCCTTTGCTAACCCTCCCTTGAGAGAGCTGGCTTCGCCAGGTTTGCTCGAAGCCACCCCACACCCTTTGGAGGTAATATTTCGACCGGGTTGGGATATCTTGAGTTTTCCTGGGTGCAATGTTCCGAGATGGCGAATGCGGGCTTTTAGGTTGGTTTTTGGTAGTTGGACTTTTTTGTTGATGAGGTGGAGTTTTTTGAGTTTGATTTCTTTGGTTTTTAGCAAAGGGTGGTTTTCTGGAGCTACTACTAGTGTGTTGGTTTTCGATTGTTTTTGTGTGATGAGCCACTTTTGGTT
>NYZR01000008.1 GCA_002687255.1 Candidatus Pacearchaeota archaeon
GAATTGGGAAAGGCTTCGTTAGTTGTTCCGGTGAAGGCGTTGCAACGGCAGTATGAAGAAGATTATTGTTCTGGTGAGAAGAAGATCGTTGGTCGAGATGGAAGGCCTTTGAAGATTTCTATGATCACGGGCAGGGAGAATCATGACTCTGTGATTCAGCCTGGCGTTTCGTGTGCGGATCCTCGGTTGCCGGACACGGTGAAGTTGATTGAGAAGAATGTGGCTTTGTTGAAGGAATTTTACGAGGATAATCCTCTTATTCAGGCGAAGCATGACGTTGTGGATTGGAAACGGTTGAAGCGGATGTCGGTCGCTCCGGCGAATCCGTATTGGAGTCCGATCGTTGGATCTGAAGTGGAGTTGAAACAATTGACGGATTCGACGCCGAAGAAGTATAGGGGTCTGAATGGCCGTGAGTTCATTTTTTATCATCGGAAGAAAGGGTGTTCTTACTTTGATCAGTATCAGGCGTATTTTGATGCGGACGTGCTGGTGTTCAATGCTGCTAAGTATCTTATTGAAGTTGCTCTTGATCGGAAGCCGGCTACTCGGATTGATATTATTGATGAGGCTGATGCGTTCTTGGATAATTTTGCTACGGAGCAGTCTCTTGATTTGACTCGTTTGGCTGGGGCTCTGAGGAATGTGGTTTCTGAATCGCCGGAGGTTCGTCAGTTAGTGGATGAGGCTTTGGAGATGATTCGTCTTGATGAGCAGCGGGTGCGGACTCTTGGTCTTGTTCATGCTGGGACGATTGTTCCGTTTGGAGAGACTTTGTTGCGGAAGGTGTTCGCTGTGTTAGGTCATCAAGAAGTCGAGGCGGATATTTTGGTTGATGAGCAGAGTTATGGGAATCATGCTTTGGAAGTGGTTAAGTCGTTTGCTGGGGCGTTGGATCAGACGTTTGTTCGGTATAGGGTCGAGGGTGAGGTGGATGGAGAAAAAAACTTGGTGGCGGAGTTGGTGACAACTCATGTGGCTGAGCAGTTTGCTCTTTTGGCTAGTAAGGTTGATGCTTTGGTGCTGATGTCTGGGACGTTACATAGTAAGGAAGTGTTGGAGGGCGTTTACGGAATAAAGGATTATGCTGTTGTGCAGGCTGAGGTAGAGCAGCCGGGAACGATGGAGATTGTTCGGACAGGGAAGGAGTTTGATTGTAAGTGGAGGGAGTTGAAGGATCGGAGGCAGGAGTATGTGGATGCGTTGCGGGCGTGTGTTATTGCTGCGGATAGACCGACTCTTGTTCAAGTGCATGCGTATGAGGATTTGCCTAGTGCTGCTGAGAAGGATGCTCTTGGGGTTCTTGAGGTGATGCATCGGGAGGCGTTGCGGGATCAGCAGGGCGCCGATAAAACAGGGCGGCTTGTTTCTTTGTTCAAGAGTGGGATGAATGATTTGTTGTTTAGCACGAAGTGTAATAGAGGGGTGGATTTTCCTGGGGATCAGTGTCGGAGTGTGATTTTTACGAAGTATCCGAATCCGAATGTTAGAGGTGTGTTCTGGCAGGTCTTAGAAAAAACACATCCTGATCAGTATTGGTCTCTTTACAAGGATAAGGCGCATCGGGAGTTTGTGCAGAGGTTGTCGAGGGCTTTGCGGAAGAAGGATGATTTTGTTCGGGTGTTGAGTCCGGATTTGAGAGTTCTCACGGCGGTGCAGGAATTACAGAGGAAGGGGTTGGCTGGTGGTTCTGGCAGGTGAGAGCTCGTAGGGTTTTGGATGCTGTTGGGCGGTTGCAGCGTGGGGAAGGGCCTGGGAGATAGGGGAGTTCTTACGGCGGTTCAGGAACTTCAACGACGGGCTTTGGGAGATGGTTAGGCGAGGATAATCTTATCAATCTCATCGATGCGTTCGAAGTCTTTGTCTTTGGTGATGAGAGTGAGATGGTGTTCTTTGGCTTGGGCGGCGATGAAGAGGTCTGCTAGTGAGGGGGTGTTTCCTTTTTGGTCGTAGGTGTATTTGAGATTGGCTAAGATGGTTGCTGTTTCCTTTGTTGCTGGCAGGAAGGTGAAATTGTTGAGGAAGCCTATTGCTTTTTCCTGATTTTTTATTTCCCTCTTTTTGTATCCTGTGATCATTTCTGTGTATGTTATGAGAGAAATTGCAGGAATGGTTTGGTGTTGTTTTCTTATTTGGTTGAGTTTTTCTTTTATGTGTGCTTCCTTTTTTTCTATGGCAATGAGCACCGAGGTGTCTAGGAGTAGTGTCATGTGCGCCAGCCTTTTTCCTTGCGCATCCCCTTTGTGATTTCTTCTAGGTCTTCTGCCTCTTCATCTGAGATGATCTTTTCTGTGTTGAGGATGGCATCCCATGCGTTGTTGGTTTCTTTTTTGTATTCGGTGATCATGTTTTTGAGGAGCGTTCCTAGAGGGACTCTTCTTTTTGCGGCGAGTGTTTTTAGTTCTCTCCAGGTTTCTTCGTTTACGTTTCTGATGGTTTTGACTGTTGTCATAATGTATTCATTGAATACATGCATTTAAATGTTTGTTTTTGGGATTTCTTGATTCTGGTTTTGTTGGAGGGGCGGTTGCAGCGTCGGGTCTTGGGAGAATATGGAGGTTAGCAAAGGGTTATAGGGATGTGTGGTTATGGGGTGGTATGTTGTGTGAAGGGGTTGATCTTGAGGTATCCGTGGGAGAAGTCTGCAGAGGGTATAACTTGGATCGAGTTCAACGAAGAGTAGACGAATTATCCGTAACTTTGGTGGCCAACCAAACCGATCGACAGCAGCGTCGAGCGAGAGCGAGAGTTAAGATGTTAGGAAGAGGGTGGGTTTATACCAACTGGTGGGGAAAAGAGATTTGGGGGTATGTTGTCATGATTCACCTAAAGCAAGCCCATCCAGAGGCAGGTTCAACTTTTCCTTCAGCACGACTGGAAGGGCTTGAATCTGCAAGAGGGGTTGGGATAAAGATGAAAAGAGCGGCGCCGGGAGCATTACCTTCTTATCATCTTGTAAGAGGGGGGAAGACCCTGTTAGATATAGTGTTGTCGAGGATTGTTCGATGGGTCGTGGGACAGATGCGAGTAAATAAGAGCCGTGGCAAACGAAGTAGAAAATCTATTCTTTTATAGGGTTGAGAATTTTCCAATATTACTCGGTGATTTTTTGTCTCGTTTCCTGATTGAAATGGCGGAGATGTGATTTTTGGAAGTATTTTGGGGTGTTGTGGAAGCGGGCGAAGAGATAATTTGGCGGTTGCAGAGAGGAGAAGGGCCAGGTCGGTAGAGATGGTTAATCATCATTTCCGGGGTTTGCTAGGTATTGGGTTTGGGCTAGAATGTGGAGCCCATTGAGTCTGATCGGTTTATGGTTTGGGGCAGTCATGGTGCCTTGCCCTACGACACCATCCCAATATCCATCATCGTCATAGAATAATGTCGTGTGGAGATATCTTCCGTCGAGTGTGTGTCTGGTGCCGAATACTCTCCATCTCCCTTGTGTAGGTTCTTGATCTGATCCAAGCACAGCGTTGGCCTTTATTATATCTTGCATTGTGTGAGGGATTCCCACGGCGAAGATGTCCCCTTGTCGTTTTGTTTGCACGCTGTGTCTTTGTTCAAAGTAGCTTATGACTTCTGGTTTGAGGGTGTCATAGAACATTTGTTCATCCATCTCATATTCTGGGTCATAAATTGTCTCCCTCATTGGGGTGAGGAATTGTGTCTGTGTTAGGCTGTCTGCCATTTGGGTGAGGAAGGGTTGTTCGTCGGTGCCTCCGAAGTAGATGTTTCTGCCTCCTCCTTCTATAAATAGGAATTGACTTCCTTCCTGGAGTGGTAAGAGTTGTGCGGCAGGATCTGCTGGTAGATAAATTCTTTCTCTTCTTCTGAAAGATCTTTTTCTATCTGGCTTGAAATTGAGTATCGCTTCACCTGCCTTTTCTGGGAAGGTTTCCATCGAGCCTAGTTTCATGTCTCTACTTATGTTAGTTTCTTTATAAATTTTCGGTAGGTTTTTAATTTGTTTTTTGTTTATGGATAGATGAAAAAGGTTGTGATTCTTGGTGGGGGATTTGCGGGGTCGCAGGTGGCTCTTGGTTTAGAACGGGATTTTGATGTGGTGCTGATTGATCGGAAGCCGTATTTTGAGTATACTCCAGGGATTTTGCGGGGGATTCAGGATTTGGGTGCTTTGGAGGGGTTGCGGGTTCGGCATAGGGATTATTTGCGGAAGTCTGAGATAGTAATAGGGGAAGTGAGTGAGGTGCGTGATGGTTCTGTTAAGGTTGGTAATGGGTTATTGGAGTATGATTATTTGGTGATTGCTTCGGGCGGGAAGAGTCGGGCGTTTTTCAAAGGGCCTCGAGTTTTCTCGGCGTATCATGGGAAGGATATGGAGAAAGCGTTTGGGCCTGTGCAGAAGGCGAAGAAGATCGTTGTTGTTGGCGGTGGGTTGGTTGGGGTGGAGTTGGCGGCCGAGTTGGCTCAGAAGTATGTTGGTAAGAAAGTTGTGTTGGTGCATCCTGGTGAGGAGGTTTTGGAGAGGCAGGAAAAGAGGACGAGGAGGTTGGCTGCGAAGTGGTTGCGTCGGCACGGTGTTGATTTGGTGTTGGGTGAGCGTGTTGTTCGGCAGGCTGGCAAGTTTGTCGTGTGTCAGAGTGGGCGGAAATTGGAGGCGGATGTGGTGTTTTCTTGTGTGGGGGTTGGGAGTAATTATGAGTTTCTTGCTAGGAGGTTTCCTGGGGTGTTGGATGAGCGTCAGTTGGTTAATGTGGGTGGGGATTTGCTTGTTAAGGGGTTGGGTAATGTTTTTGCTGTTGGGGATGTTAGCTCTGTTCGACAGGAGAAGACGGCGCAGAATGCGGAGTTGCAGGCGCATGTTGTTGTTTCTAATGTGAAAAAGCTCGCTAGGGAAAATAGCTCTCCTTCGGCTCGGGGTTCTGAGGGCGCTGGCAAAGCCAGCGGAATTAAGTTGCAGGCCAAGGCCGACGGGGAGGGTTCTTCATTAGGGGGTGATGTTGGGTTGAGGACTTACAAGAGTGGGAAGCGGATTATGGTTGTTAGTTTGGGTTCGAAGAGTGGGATTTTGGAGTGGCGTCGTCTTGTGGTGGGTGGGTGGATTGGGGCGTTGGCGAAGTGGTTTACGGAGAAGTGGGTGATGCGGAATTATAATTAGTTACACTCTCTTTGATGTTTTCCAGAGAAGTTCAAAATAGTTCTTGTAGCTTTCTGCTATCTTTTTGTTTTTGATGACTATGCAAAGAGGTTTGTCCCCGAAGGTGATGGTGGCGACGTACTCTTTGCTGATATCGATGAGGGCAGGGGTTGCTATGTTTTCTGGCAGGGTCTTTGCTTCTGTGAGATTGATTCCGCTTATTTGTTTTGCCCGTTCTTTTGCGTCTTGGTTGTAGAGGATTTTACAATGAACGCCTTTTTTTGCTCGTTGATTGTGCCATTCTTTGAAGTATGCTCCTAAAGCCTCGTTTGCCTCATTCGGAGCCCCCATGATATAGAATATCTCTCCCTTTTCTAGTTTTGAGAGCATCATGTCTGTGAACGTTTTTATTCCCTTGTTTCCCTGCAGAATCTCTGCTTCTTGTGTGGGCTCTGCTTCCTTGTATGTTTTCTGAAGTTGAGGCAATGTTTCTTTTATTTTGTTTATCTCTCTTTCCTTTTCTTCTATCAGGTCTGTTAATCTGTTAGGTTCTTTTGCTTCGAATTGCTTGGTGTTGTTGAGGAGGGAGATACCAATGAGGCCTTTTTTGTTGAGCCTGTCTAGGATGTCGTAGATTTTCGAGTTGGATACTTGAGCTTCTTTGATTATGTTTCCTATTGTGGAGGTGCCTATTCTTAAGAGTGAGAGATAGACTTTTGATTCTCCTTCGGTGAGTCCGAGAGGCTCGAGGTTTGGTTGATTCATGGTCTTTATTGGGTGCTTAGGTATTTAATAGTTTCGCCCCCCTGTGAGGGGATAAGCTTTATATAATCAATATATTAGTAGTTACTATCAAGTGACTAACTTGATAGGAAATAATATGAAAACAATGAAAGATATGGACTTTAAGGAAGTCGAGAGGAAGTTGGTAGAAGATATTAGACGGGTTGCTGGAGATCGTGGAGTTACTGTCGGTTTGAGTGGGGGCATAGATTCTTCTCTTGCAGTGGTCTTGGCTGTGAAAGCATTGGGCTGTGAGAAAGTGAAGGCGGTAGTTCTTGTCAATTCTAAATTTTCTAAGGAGGTTGGTATTGATGTGGCTCGTAAATTTGCTTTGGAGAATGGCATACTCACTCAGGAATTTGATATCGGAGAGATCAGGGAGAGGGTTGTTTCTGAGACTAATTTAGATACTAATGATGAGATTAAGCGAGCAACTCTTGATGTGAGGCTTTGTGATTTGTTTTTGCGAACTGTTTCTACATTGGAGGATCGAATTTATTTGGGGACGATCAACAGCACGGAGCGGTTGTGTGGTTGGTTTCCGAAGGGTTCTCTTGTGGGGGATTTTGATCTTCTTGGGGGTCTTTTGAAAGAGCAGATTAAAGAGCTTGCTCGTTTGAACGGGCTGGGGCATTTAGTTGAAGCGGTCTCTGAGGATGCGAAAGATATTTGCAGCGGGTGTGGTTTCCTTCCGGATTTTGAGGGGATTCCTTTCGAGGCTATGGATAGGGTTCTCTTTGCAGTTGAGACCTTTTCTGCTGAAGAATTGGATAAGTGGCTTCAAGAGTGTGACATTCCTTCTTGGATGTCCGAGAGGATCTTGAAGAGGGTTCGACAGGTGAAACACAAGCAAGAGTTGTTTCCTCCGTTTACAAGAGTGAATGTTCAAGGGGCTGCTGCATGATTTCCTGCTTGGCCTGTTCTAAGATTTCTTGTCCTATGGTCTTTGGACTTTCTACATTAAGTCTTTCTGTTCTTGGTGAGTCTGTTCAGGAACTGCAACAGGATTTTTTGCATCGAGACGGTTTTGATTTTACCAGAAGTCTCTTTGTTTATGATGAGCAGGTTTGCACAGCCAGGAATTTTGTTATGGCCTTTTCTCTTTTCTCTTCTGGCTCTTTAGAAATTGCAAGGAATGTTGCGAATGCTTTATTGTCCTCCCCTCTTTTTCAAGGAGATCATTTCTTGAGGTCTTTTTCTGATGAGGGTGTTGATGATACTGTTGTAGTTCATAGTAATCTTTGGGCTGTTTTGGTTTTGATTCAACAAGGCAGGATTGATTTGGCTAAGAGAGTCTTTTCTTTTTTGGATGCTCGTGGGTTTGCTAGTGTGGATTGTAAGACCGGGGCGTCTAAGCTTTTTTCTGATGATCTTGCTCTTGCGGCTGTTGCTTCTTGGTTTTTGGGCGATCGAGAAAAGGCTTTAGAGATTCTTTCTTTGTTGCGCAAGGATTTTTTTGATGAACGGAAGGGATTGTTTTGTCGGTCTTTTGGAGAGGAGATCTTCTCTACATATAAGAATACTTTTTGTGCGATGGTCTTGCGGATGTGTGGGTTTGGGCTGGAGGCAGATCGGGTTGCTGAGTCTTTGGTGAGAGAATTGCAGGATCCTGTTGATGGGTTATTTGTGCAGACGGATCAGTGTTCTGAGAAGTTGTTGGATAATACGTTGTTGGCTTTGGTGGCTTGTGGAGGAAAGACTGTTTTTGACGGGCTGGAGGTCTTGGGATGAGTTTTGAGGATCTTGCTCGAGCTAGAGATCTTGTTGATCAGGGGGATCAGATTGGCGCCAGTGAGATCTATATTGAGTTGTTGAAGAAGTGTTATGAGGGAGATCATTTTCTTGCTGCTTCTTTATTAGTTGCAGAATGTGGTGGTAGGCGCCATGCACAAGGAGTTCTCCAGAAACATTTTCAGTCTGGCAAGGATGCTTATGATTTTGTGGATGGCATCTGGGTTGATTTACATATCACCACTCAAAATTATTTACAGATGCGTGATTCGAATGATACGTTGTATCTGTCTGTTTTAGAAGAAGCTTTTAGTCCTTCTTCCCGATAAGTTTCTTCCCATTCATATAAGGAACCAAAGCATCTGGAATGGTAATCGTCCCATCAGCGTTTTGGTGGTTTTCGAGGAGGGCTACGAGGGCTCGGCCGGTGGCGATGGCGGTGTTGTTGAGGGTGTGTGGTGTAAAGCGTTCGCCGTGGCGGTCGATGCCTCGGATGTTGAGTTTTCTGGATTGGGCTTCTGTTAGATTGGAGCAGGATCCGACTTCGAAGTAGTCTTTCCTTCGGGGGGAATAGGCATCGATGTCTACTTGAATGTGCTTGAGGTCTCCGAGGTCTCCGGAGCAGATGGCGAGCACTCTGATGGGGATCTCGAGATCGGTGAAGATGTCTGTCGTGATCTTCTTGAATTTTTCAAAATAGTCCATGGATTCTTCTGGTTTGGTGATGGCGATCATCTCTATTTTGTTGAACTGGCGGGTTCTGAAGAGGCCTTTTTCATCGATGCCGTGGCTGCCAATTTCTTTTCGGAAGCACATGGAGTAGGATGTTTGGAGGATCGGGAGGTCTTTCTCGTGGATGAGTTGGTCTAAGTATCTGCTGATCAGGGAGTGTTCGGATGTGCCGATTAATGCGAGATCATCGTTATCTATTTTGTAGATCATGTTTTCTTGGTCGTGTAAGTCGGTGACTCGGGAGATGATGTCCGTTCTGAGTAAGAGAGGGGTTTCTACGTAGGTGAATCCTTCGGCGACCATTTTGTCGGTGGCGAACTTGAGAAGGGCTTGGTTGAGGAGGGCGAGGTCTCCTTGGAGGTAGTAGAATCCGTTTCCGGAGGTTTTGGCTGAGGAATCGAAGTCTGCCATGCCTAGGGACTCTGCGAGTTCCACGTGGCCTTTTACTTCGAAGTCGAATTTCTTGATGGCGCCGAACTTCTGAATAACTTTGTTGTCTTTGTCGGATTCGCCGGTGGGGACGCTTTTGTGCATGATGTTGGGAATCTGTTCTACGAGGGAGTGGAGTTCTTGTTCGAGTTTCTTGGTTTTGGTTTCGTTCGTTTCGAGTTTCTTGGGGAGGGCTTTTGCTTTCTTGAGGATTGTGGCTGCAGAGGTGTTGGCTTTCTTAGCTTCGGCGACTTCTTTCGAGAGGTTGTTCCTTTGTTGTCTGAGGTCGTCGCCTTCTGTTTTTGTTTTTTTCCACCTCTGATCTAGGTTTATGATTTTGTCTACGAGCGGGAGCTTATCTTGTTGGTGTTTCTGCTCGATGTTCTTTTTTACTAAGTCTGGATGTTCTCGGATGAGGTTGATGTCTATCATGTTTCTTGGACGAGATTGGGTTATTTAAAATTAGCGGGGAAAGATTGGCGAGCTTCCGCTCGGATTGGAAGCGCCTGCGGCGCTGAGATAATCTGATGCCAAGGCAGGTGTTGGTTAGGTCTTGTCTGCTGGCTGCTGTTCTTTCTTGAATTGGTGGATGAGGAGGTTCTTCAAGAAGTTAGCTTCTGTCCTCGCTTCTTGGGATGTGCTTCTTAATCCTCTTGCTTGTTCTTCTAGCTCTTCGGCTTCGCTTGTTTGCACTTCACTTCGGCCTTCCTGGTATTCGGCTATTCTTAAGAATACTTGTTCTGCTTTTTCTCTTAGGTGCTCTGGGAGAACGATCTCTTTTGCACGCTGGGAGAGGGTGTTTATATCCTTTCCGTATTCGCCCCAGAAAAGTTCTGAGTGGTAATCTCTTTCTTCTTCTAGGTTGGTGAATAGTTTGCCGAGGTTTTCTGGTGATGAAAATCTTTCAAATCTTTTTCTTCCGATGGTTTCTCTGGCATCCTTTATCTTTTCATCATACTCTTTGAATCCTGCTAGTTCAGCTAGGTATTCGGCGTCTCTCAGTTTCGTTCCTTCTTTTTCTGCTTCTATCTCTCTTTGGATCATGCCATCTATGAATTCCCTGGTGATGGGAATTATTTTTCCTGAGAGGTCTTCCTCCACGTGCTGAGGATCAATTCTTCCTTTTTCTACGTCTTCCTTTTCTACGACTCCGCTGAGGATGAAGTCTGTTTGATCTTTTCCGTATTCGTGAATGAAGTAGTATCTCCCTGCAAGATCTCCTATCCATTTGTCTGGTCTTTTTATGTGGACTTCAAAGTGGAGGATCTCTTGGAACTCTTTTTGTTCGTCTCCTGAGAAGTATCTGGTTACTCTTTCTGGAGGGAAATATCTGTGACTTTTTCTTCCAGGGCCATTTAGTGTTCCGTATTCTTCACTAGTGAGATTTGCTTCTAACCAGCTTTGTGATTCCCCTTCTTCTCTTAATGTGATTAATGGCATTGTTTTTGGAAGGCTGTAGAGTTTAAAAAATCTGCGTGATGGAGCAAGGAATAGAAAAATTCAGTCTTCATCAAGTTTCTTCAGTTCTTTCTTCTGTTGGTCTCTGAGTTTAGCATAGTCGATGTGGTTGGTTTTGAATTTGCTGATGATGGCTGAGGCGTATTTTCCTCCGAGGAAGTGGGGGAGGAGAACGTAGTCGATGCCGGCGTGGTAGAGGATCTCTGCTTCGGCGGCGTATTCTGCGGTTGCAACATAGGTTGCTTTGGATTTCATTTCTTTGAGCGTGTTCTGGATGCGGAGGTTGGATTCGATATCAGGGATGGTGGAGATGACGAGCTTGGCTTGTTGGAGATTAAGTTCATTGAGGACTTCTGTTTCGTGGGCGTCTCCGTAGATCGCATCGATCTTTTTCTTGTTGAGCTGAGTAACGATCTTGGGGTTGTTGTCGATGACTAGGAAGCTGGTATTCATGGCTTTGAGAGTTTTGAGGAGATGCTTGCCCATACGGTCGCAGCCGAAGAGGATGATGTCGTAGGTTTTCTTTTCTTTCTCGGTGTCTTCTTTTTTGCTCTTTCCCTCGAAGATGTTTAGAAAGGGGTCTAGGGCATTGAAGAGATTGTGGGCGTAATGTGTGGTGTAGGAGCTGATTCCTATGGTGATGAGGGCAATCAGAATGACTAGGCTGAGGATGTTCTGGGAGACGTGGCCGAGGGTGAAGCCGAGCATGATGAGGATCAGAGAGAATTCGGAGATTTGAGCCAAGCTGGCGGAAGTGAGGAAGTTCGTCCTTTTCTTATAGCCGAAGAAGCGCATGCAGGTCATGATGATGATTGGTTTTCCGAGGAGGACAAAGAGGGAGAATGCTAGGGCTGTGATTATTAGGCTGGAGCTGATAGGAGGGGCGAGTTGGCTTCCGAAGAAGACGAAGAAGAGAATGACGAAGAAGTCTCTGAGCGGTCGGATTTTTCCGGTGAGTTCGAGTGTGTATCTGCTGGAGGCGAGCGCCATACCTGCTATCAATGCACCGATTTCAAGGGAGAGTCCGAGGTAGCTGAAGAGCATGGCAATGAGAAGTGCCCAGGCGACGCCAAAGAGGAAGAGGACTTCTTGGTTTCTTGCGAGGTAGCTGAGGACTTTGTTCATGACGAGGGCTGAGGCTGTGAAGATAAGAATGATGAGTGCGAGGATTTTTACCAGTGTTGTTAGGATGACTGTTGAGGAACCGGTGTTGAGGACGGGGAAGATCATCAGTGCTAGGGCTGCTGCGAAGTCTTGGACGATGAGGATTCCTAGAGCGATTTTTCCGTGGAGGGTGTGCATTTCTTTTTTGTCGGAGAGGAGTTTGATGACTACGACTGTTGAGGAGAATGCCAGGGCTACTGCTAAATAGAGGGCTGTGAGGCTGCCGTAGCCGAATGCGTTTGCTATGAGGTAGCCGATTCCTGCTGTTATCAACATTGCTAATGATCCTGCTACGGTGGAGATGCCTCCGACGTCTTTGAGGATTCTGAAGTCGAGGGAGAGTCCGACGATGAAAAGGAGGAGGGCTACTCCGATGTGTGCTAGGGTTTGGATGACTGCTGCTGAGGCGACGCCTGGATTGATGAGGTTGAATGCTAGTGGGCCTGCTAGGATTCCTGCTATGAGGTAGGCTATTATTGTTGGTTGTTTGATGGCTTTTGCTAAGATGGTTATGATTGCTGCTAGGCCTATGATGAGGCTTAGGGAGATTAGCACCTCTTGTCCCATGTTGCTTGTAGGGTGTAGTGTTTTATAAAGGTTCTTCGAACCTTTATCCCGTTCAACTTTGGAGAAGTTGAAGTCTTAAATGTTGGTGTTGCTCTTTTTGGTTGGGGAAATTTCCTGGGCTTCGCCCAGTTATCAGAAGCGGCTTCGCCGCTGAGATAATCTGATGCTAGGGTCGGGCTAGGCAGGTTTTTATAGTTCTCGAGGTTTGGTTTTTTGGGAGGGAAAGAATATGCTTGATAAAATTAAGAAAGAGAACGCTAAGTGGTGGGTAGTTGTGCTCCTTGTAGGGATCACGACCTATCTTCTCTTAGGCTAATGTTTAAGAAGGATTAATTGTTCGTTTTTGCATCATGCTCACGTCACTTGGCTGACGTGATGGGGCAGGCGCCTGCGGCGGTGCCTGCTCCGCTCTACAAGCTTTCTTAGTCCTGAAAGTTTCTATGGACTTTGGGATCGTCAAGAACTTTCAGTTCTTGAGGAAAGAAACCTTCTAGGAGTTCAAAGAACTACAATAGGTTTAAAAACCGAAATTTGCTGAGTGTATCATGGCTAAAGTGCGCATTAAGCTGAGTAGCATCGATGTCGGGCAATTGAACCCGGTTATGACGTCGATCAAAGAGATCGCTGACCGTTCTGGTGTAGTTATGCGTGGGCCGATTCCTCTGCCGACGAGGCGGATGAAGGTGACGACGAGGAAAAGTCCGTGTGGTGATGGGACTGCTACGTTTGATCGGTTTGAGATGCGTGTTCATAGAAGGATTATTGATTTGCCTGCGGAGGATAGAGTATTGCATCCGATTATGAAGTTGCAGATTCCGAGAAGTGTTCAGATTAAGATTGAGATGAAAGAGTAAGCGGAGCTTACTCTATACATGCAAACAAAGGTATGTGTTTGCATATGAAGGAGTAAATAGTTGTTTTGGATCACCATGGTCTATTTATAGATCTTTTTTACATGTGTAACTATGCACGATAACTTTCAAAGAGGGCATAAGTATCCTGGGGTGTTTATTAGTTTTGAGGGGGGTGAGGGTGTTGGTAAGACCACCCATATTTCTTTGTTGCAGAAATATTTGGAGTCTCAGGGTCATGAGGTTGTCTCTACTCGAGAACCTGGTGGGACGATCATTGGCGAGAAGGCGAGGTCTTTGATTCTCGACCCCGAGAATAAGGGCATGGGGGTGAGGGCTGAACTGTTTCTTTTCCAAGCGAGCAGGGCGCAGCTGGTGGACGAATTGATTAGGCCTTCTCTTGAAGAGGGCAAAGTTGTTTTGACGGATAGATTCTATGACTCTACTTTCGTCTATCAGGGCCTGGCTGGAGGTATGGATATGGATGATGTTCGGCACGCTGTAAGAATCGCAGTTGATGGAGTTCATCCAGACCTTACTTTTTTGTTGGACGGTTCTACAGAAGCCTCTCAGGTTGATGGGGGTGAGTTTGGTGAGGGGGGTGATCGGATGGAGCAGAAGGGCGGTGATTTCCATACTAACGTCTATGATCGTTTTCGGGCTCATGCGGATGCTTATGGCCATAAGATTAAGATTATTCCTTATCGGAGTGGAGCTATCGATGAGATGCAGGGTGAGGTGATGGGTGTTGTTGATCGCTACCTTCTTTTCAAGGAGCGTCTTGAAAGTCTCAGTTCATAATGTTTAAAATTCATTGTTCTTGTTTAGTTTCGTGACAGATCGTGAGGGCGTGCCTTCGCACGCACAATGTTGAACGATCTGTCAACAACGAGAAGCTTCGCTTCTCGAGTATTCAAGTGAAGTATTCTCTCGCAGATGAGGGAATAGCTAAGAATTCTTGATTAGTGTGATGAGTTTGTATACGGCAACTAATGCGATCGTAAGTCCTGCTGCACCGATGATGACGTGGTCATTGTGACTTAGGCCGAATCCTAGTTTCAGGGTTTGGGTGAGGAATTTGTATTGTGGGAATGTGTAGACCGATCCCATTATGCCGAAGATAATTGCGGTTAGGGTGAAGGTGGTTTTTTGGTTCATGCTATGACCTCTTCGTTATTGTGAAGGTAGTAATTTATGAGGAGAAGTGGGAGTCCTACTGTGATTATGCCTGTGAGGGTTCTGGTGAGGCTGTGGCTCACTATGAAAATCCCGATGAGAGAGACTATTACGAATGTGAGGGCTTGGACTTTGGTGTTTTTTATATATGAGAAGCAAAGGAAGGAGGTGATCATGAAGAGGGCTACGAGGTAGAGGCTTCCGCTGAAATGTAGGGTTGTTGCGCTTATCTCTGCGTTGTATGTTTGGATTTGGTCTTTGCTGAGTTGATACATGGCGTCCAGGCCGTATGCCATTAAGCTCAGGGCAAATGCTGTGGCCAGGTTTCTTGTTTGGGGGTCTCCTCTGTTGGTGAGATAGTTGTAGACAATGGCGTATGAAATGGCGAAGACGGCTATGTGGAGGAACATGTGGGCGAAGCTTTCTCCGATTCTGAAGACGTTTCTGTTTAGTGTGGGATCTGCGAAGACGTAATAGATGTAGAAGATGAATGGCCCTGCGATGCTCACGAATATTCCTTGGTTTCTTCCCTTGCCGATCCAATAGGTGGTGAGGAACAGGATGAGGAAGATGAGGAATATCTTGACGAGGATGTAGTGGAGGTGAACTGCTGTTTCCGTGGCGAGATGATACAGCGCATCGATCATGATCATCGGGAAAGNAACGAGAAGGGAAAAGAGTAGTGTATCAATAAATTTGTTCATCTTATTGGACTGTGACTGTTGCAGTCATGCTTGGGTGGAATCCGCAGTGGTATGGGTTTGTGCCTACTTGTGTAAAGGTGAAGCTAAATGTGTCGTCCTCNTCTAAACGGTTTGAATCGAATCCTGTATCATCCGATGTTGCGGTGTGGGGTGCTCCGTCTTTGTTTGTCCATACTACTGTGTCGCCTTCGTTTATGGTTAAGGATGATGGTGAGAATTTGAAATTTTGGATGGTGACTTGGTGGGTTTGTGGGGAGCCTGAGCTTGGCGCTGTTTTCTGATCTTGTTGAGTTGGTGGTTGTGTGGTTTTTGGAGCTGTTGGTTCGTCTCCGGAGAAGAGGAAGAACCCTCCTATGATTAGAACGAGAACGATGATGATTCCGATGACTGCCCCCTTTGCCATTTTGTGTAGAATGATGGAGGATTTATAAAGCTTCCTTTTTTTGCTTGAGGGCGATGAGAAGTCATACTTCTCTTGCCCTGATGGCACAGTGGAACTGCGCAAGCTTGGAGAGCTTGTTTCCCTTTGGGATACCTAGNTTCGATTCCTGGTCAGGGCGTGCTTACTTTTATAAAGTTGAAAAGGATAGAGGAGTATGGAAAAGAGAACGATTGCGTTGGTGATTCTTGTTCTGTTGATTGGATTAGGGATCGGTTATGTGATTGCGAAGGCAGGGAGCGTGACTGGAAATGTTGCAGGTTCGTGTTTGGGGTATGATCCTTCTCCTGAAGAATGTTTCTTTTACGAGGACGAGATTCGGTTTCAGTGTGGGGATGACTTTTATGAGGATCCTGCGAGATGTGGATTGTTGAATCGTGAGTAGTAAAGTTTAAAGCTTGGTGTTTTTTTGTTCTAGCAGACCGTAGAAGTGTGCCTTCGCACACCTGCTGTTGAATGGTCTGCTCACCACAAGGAGCTTTGCTCCTTGTGCATGTCAACTTCGAGGAAGTTGCCATATGCCTGAGTCGCATAGTGGAATTGCGTCGGTCTCGAAAGCAAGGGAACTAACACGCTCAACGAGCTTGCTCGTTGGCGGCTCGAACACTTCGTGATTCGAGCTTTCCCTTTGCTAACCCTCCCTTGAGTTAGCCCGCTACGCTTGGTGTAGCGCCTTCGAGTTAACCGATTTCCTTCGGGATACCCCCGTTCGATTCGGGGCTCAGGCGTTTTACTGTTCTTGACGTTGACATGATTGAAGTATTCGGGGAACTAAATTCCCCGGTAGCCTCGCTCGCAGGCTCACTACGGCATTCGGGGCTCAGGCGTTTTCTTGTCGTCGAGATTTCGACGTCAGTCTTGTCTTCAAACTATTCCTTTAAAACATAAGCCTTACATTTTGACCGAGAACTTTAAAAAATAGCTTCTTAAGAAGATCTTGTCACAAAAACTCATTTGAGGATTATTTTTAGGGGTAAATAATCGCTGGTTTTTAGCATAACAATTGTTATAAACTCTCTTTCATATGAGAACAGATGGTTGAGAATGGGTTGAGACAATACAGAGAAAAATCTAGAAGAAATGCGGAGAGGGTTAGAAGAGTTCTTGGAAATGTGGAAGGAACAAACTCATTTCGTGATAAAGATTTGTCTTTAGTCTGCTGGTTTGGTGAAGAACGTCCTGATGGCACGAGGTCTCCTCTGTTTACAGAGAGGAACTTGGGGATTCTTAGAAAAGATGCAGTTTATGCAAAACTTGGTGAGGCGTTTAGATTGGTAAGGGATAACTTTTATGATACTCTGCATTATCATCTAGCCAAAATTGATGTGGAACACTTACAAGAACAGATGGGACTAAGAACGATGAATGAGGATACTTATAACAAGGTTTTGCGAATGGGGGTGCAAGAGCTGGCAGAATGCTTTATGGGCAAATCTTTCGAAGAAGTTGCAGAGTTTGTGTCTAGGGGGGTTTATAGTGGCACCTCTGCAGATAAATAAAAAAACGGGTTGGCGTTTTTAATGTCTCGGAGAAATGGGCTGGTGATGGTGTCGGGGTTGATCAAGCAAGGTGTTGCTCGGTTGCCGGAGGAGTAGTATCGTGTTTTGGGGAATGTGGTTTCCTGTTGACTTCGTGATAGATTTAAATATGGTATTTGTTTTTGTATAAGATGAGCATGGGGGGAAGGATCGTGTTTGTTGTCTTGGCCATTTTGGTTTTGGGAGGCATTCTTCTTTTTGCTGGCTCTGATGAGGAAAGAATGGAAAATGTGAACGTGAAACTGGAAACATCGGAAGGGGATGTGGTTGTGGAGTTGTTCTTGTCGGAGATGCCGGTGACTGCTGGGAATTTTAAGAAGTTGGTTGAGGAAGGGTTTTATGACGGGTTGATTTTTCATCGGGTGATTCCTGGGTTTATGATTCAGGGAGGGGATCCTAAAGGGGATGGGACTGGTGGGCCAGGGTATACGATCAAGGATGAGTTTGGCGATGTGGGGAATGATCGGGGGACGTTGAGTATGGCGAACGCCGGGCCGAATACTGGAGGAAGTCAGTTCTTTATTAATGTGGCTGGGAATGATTTCTTGGATGGGGGGCATCCCGTGTTTGGGAAGGTTGTTGATGGGATGGATGTTGTGGATCGGATTGTTGGTGTTGAGCGGGATGCGGGGGATCGGCCTTTGGGTGATGTGGTGATTAAGAAAGCTAGTGTTGTTGGTTGAGTATAGCTATCTTTATTAAGTTCTTTTTCTCTTCGGTTTTATGTTTGATGTAGATGGAGGTCATGTGTTTGTGTATCAGGGTAAACCTTCTCGTATTCTTACTGTTGAGCGATGGTATGAACACCCCTCACTTGAAAGTGGCTCTGCTTCGCTTGAAGGAGGCATTCATCTTGATAATCCCTCTATTGCGAATCATGTTAAGATGGCTGCCGCACGAGGTTTTCTTGTAGGGGATGCGCCCCCTGTGCAGTTTCCCGTTGATTCTAACTTTTATGATCATTGGTCTTATTGCTTGAGCGATCCTTCTCCTTCGCTAGATGAGGCCATTTCTCCTCCTTTTTCTCCTGGTTTGCTTGCCACGGTTTCTATTCGGAGGTGGTATATAAAAGCGTCTTTTCCCTCTGAGGACATTCTTGTTCCTACTGATTTGCCGAAGAGTATCTTGACGGTTGTTGGCCCTTCTGCAGAATCGGTTGGGGCTTTTTCTAAACTGGTGAGGTCTTTTTCTGGGGAAGTTGCTTCTGTTGGTTAGGTTTTTTGGTAATCATGGGTAGGATTTTCCGATGTGTTTTTATCGATGATTTGTGTTTGATTTGTCATCTATTCCTTGATTGTAATCTTTTACAATAATCTTTATATATGTCTTTTACTAATCTCATTCATGGAGCTGGTTGGCAGATTATACGGATCTCTAACGGATATGATGGATCATATGGAATCTCTTGTTGATTTTCTTAGGGAAGAGGGTTATGTTGTGACTGAGGGTGACAGGGGACTGATTTATGATATTAAAAAAGGAAGCGTTCATGTTGGTGTTATGGATGTTGATGGTGTGAGGTCGCATATAGGAACTCCAGATGGTAGAGAGTTTGATGGGCTTCTTTCGAGGCATGTTCTTCCAGGGTGTTATGATGATCAATGATCTACTCCAACGAAGTCTGAAGTGATTGTTATGGGGAAATGTTTTTATAGTTCTGAGTTTTTTTGTATTTTATGAGTGGTGATGATGGGTTTTCTGAGTATTCTTTTGGCTCTCATGGTGTGGGTCTTGATGGGGCTATAGGATTAGTTGCAGGTTGAACACGATCCTGATGTTTCTGATGGAGGGGTTGGATGTGATGATGAGGTGGATGGGATGTATGATCGGGCTGAAGAGGTTCTGAGGCATTATGCTGAGGTTCGGGGTGAGATGGTTGCTGGCAGATTGTATGAGAGGTTTCAAGAGGCTAAGGAAAGTTCTTTTTTTGGAATAAGGGGCGGTTGATTTTTGAAAGAGTTTGTTGTTGTGCAGGTTAGGCCTTTTCTTTTTGGTGTTACGGATAGAGTTAAATAATTGCACATCTTCTTTTCTTTATGTCTAAAGGAGAAAGGGATATTGTTTGCTATTGTTCTCGAGAGGGTTCTTCTGATGTTTACCTTCAGCGTCTTTTGGATTATTGTGGGCATGTTGACGACTTGGAGGATATGCGTATGGGGGGTTTCTTTTTGCCTAATACTGGTTTTTATTGGTCTGAACTTGGAGGGTTGAGTTATGTTTCTGATGGTGGGGATCCATCGAAGATTATTTTTGTTAAGCTTGCCCGGCCCGCCGGATCTTTACTTTTTGATGATTTTTCTGAAGAGTTTCCCGAGTTAGAGTGTAGAACCTTTAGGGAAGATTAGGGTTATGGTCTTTTGATTTGGTTCGACTTGTGTTGCTATGTTCCTATTCTTAAAGCAGGGTTCTCTTTCTGGTCTGTTAATTGATTTAGGAGTTCTTCTTTCGCTTCATTCATTGTGTAACGTATGGAGGTCACCCATTCTTCTTCAGAGAGCTTATTTGGTCTTTCTCTTCCTTCCCTAGTTGTTGGTGTGCTTTTTTGGAGGTATTTGTTCCCCATTTGTTTCTGATGGTTGTTAGACATAAAAATGTTTTGTTTCTAGAAATGCTTTTAATCTGTTGTGCTTTGGTTGTTTGATGCGAGAGGAAGATGTTGATCAGTTTCTTGATGGTCGACTGCGGAGGGGGCTTGTTGGTCGTGCTGAGCGTGTCGAGATTTCGGAAACGCTTCAACGTGAAGATGAGGAGATTGAAGCGTTTTTGGAAGGAAAGGGGAAAGCACCTCAAGGACACGGGGCTTATGTGGAAGGAGCGTGTGAACGGATGGAGGATTTTGTAGAGAAACCCTTGGGAAGGTCATATAATGCTCACACCGGTTCTGTTCGGCCTCTTCTGGGGCGTTTAGGAATGAGATATGTTCCTTCGTTTTCATTGCATCATGGGCAGAGGGTGTATAAGGGTCTTGGGTTTTTTGTTGCTGGTGCGTTTCTTGTCGGTTCTCTTTATTTTCTTGTCCGGGTTCGTGATTATATCCAGGACACGATGCAAGATCTCCGAGAAGCAAATGAGTTTGTTATGGAGATTCCTGAGTTTCTTGATCGGAAGCCTGTTAGAAAAGATTGAGGGATCTGTTGTTGTGCAGGTTAGGCCTTTTCGACTTTAGGGCCTTGTTCGGAGTCTTCGACTACAAAACCACGTTCTTTGATGAGGCATCGGAGAATATCGGCTTGTGCGAAATCTTTGGATTTTCGGGCGAGTTCTCGTTGGTCGATGAGGTCTTGGACTTCTGGTGGGATTTCTGTTTTGGTGGGTTTCCAGTCGGCTATGCCAAGGCCGAGGGCTTCGTCGAATTGTTCTGCTGTTTTGATTCTTGTTGCCGAGGAGAGGGATTGATCTTCTACTAGGGAGTTGAGGACTTCGATGGCTAATGGGGTGTTGAGGTCGTCGTTCACGGCCTTCAAGAATTTTGTTTCATAGGACTTTGCTTCCGCTTTGCCGGGGAAGTCTTCTTGTCTTAGGTTTGTTATTTTTCGTTTGAGTTTGTTCAGCGCTGTCTGAGCGGCGTCGAGGTTTTCTAGGGAGAATTGGAGGGGCTTACGGTAGTTGGTGAGGAGGTTGAAGTAGCGGTAGTCTTCCGGTGCGTAGCCTTGATCTTCGAGTTCTGAGAGGGTGTAGAGGCCGCCTTTTGATTTGCTGACTTTTTCGCCTTGTTGGTTTGTTAGAAATGAGTTGTGGAGCCAGTAGTTGACGAACTTCTTTCCCGTGGCTGCCTCAGCTTGGGCGATTTCGTTGGGGTGATGGACATGGATGTGGTCTTCTCCGCCGGTGTGGATGTCGAACGTTTCTCCTAGTTCTTTCATGGACATGGCCGAACATTCGATGTGCCAGCCGGGGAAGCCAACGCCCCAGGGGGAAGGCCATTCTTGTTGCCTTTGTTCATCTGGGTTGGAAAATTTCCAGAGGGCGAAATCGGTTTTGTTTTTCTTTTCGCCCATGTCAATACGCTTTCCGGCTTGTAGGCCTTCTTTTTTGAGAAGAGCTATCGCTCCGTAGTCTTTCTTTTTGTCGGTGTCGTAATAGATGCCGTCTGAGGTTTGGTAGGTGTAGCCTTTTTTCTCGAGGGTTTTTACTAATTCGATTTGTTCTTTGATGTATTTGGTGGCCCACGTCCATTTCTTTGGCGGGAGGATGTTCAGTTTTTTGAGGTCTATGATGAATTGATCGTAATAGAATTTGGTGATTTCTGCTGCCGTTTTCCCCTCTTTCTTTGCTGCGGCTTCGACTTTGTCTTCTCCGTGGTCTGCGTCAGAGGTGAGGTGTCCGACGTCGGTGACGTTGATGATGTGGTTGACTTTTAGCCCGTTGTAGTCTAGTGTCCTTCTGAGGGTGTCGGCGAAGATGTAGGCTCTGAGGTTTCCGATGTGTTGGAACCAGTAGACGGTGGGGCCACAGGTGTAGAGTCCTACCTGGCCAGGCCTGAGGGGTTTGAAGGTTTCTTTTTTTCTGGTGAGGGTGTTGTGGAGTTTTAGGGTCATGTTGATGTGAAGAAGAGGGACGTTAAAAGGATTGCGGTCGTAAGGTTTATAATCGGTTTTTTCTGAAGGGTTTCATGGATGGTTTGAGTTTTGAGGAACGGCTTGCGATGGTTAGAGATGGAACTCATTTTAATTGTTATGGCACTGCTTTTCTTTTGAGAGGGGTTTTTGATGATCTTGGATGTTCCCCCACATCAGTTAGAGGGTTTGGGAGGATCAAAAGAGAGTGTGATCGATTGCCTAGGGTTCCTGAGAAGAGTTGTTTTATCTTGGCAACATTTCAGGGCATATTAGCACCACATGTTGGTCTTGTTGTGAATGATTCGGGGAGGGTTTATGACAGAACTTTTTATCGGGGCTCATTTATGGATGATTTAGATGTGGATAGTTTTGCAAGACAGTTTTCTGGAGATGGCTTTGAAGTTCAATATTGGATGCATCCTTCTGAGATTGATTTCTAGTTGCATTCGCCTCGAGTGTAGCCAAGGACGTTTTTGTCTCGGCAGGCGTGGCAGTTGTTGGAGAATGTTTTTCGTTCGGAGGAAGGGCAAGGCTCTGTTATACAGCGGATGTTGGTGTCGATGAGGCCACAGACTGGCTGGAAGATCTCGATGCAGGCGTCTGCTTGTCGTTGTTCTGGTTGGCAGGGGATGTGATCCTTTACTTCTTTTGGGATTTCTATTGGATTGTTTAGAAATGCTGTTGCTATAATTGCTATGACTATGATGAAGATGATGGCTTTTTTTATCATGTCTCCTGAAGGTTGTTAACGGTTTTAAGTGTTTTCTTCTTCGGGTTCTAGAAAGAGTCCGGAGCCTTCATATATTGCTCTTAGATCTCGCTGCCGTGGAAGCATTCTGAGAAGTGTTTCATGATCTTTTATATTCATGAAGCTCCTAATCCATTGTTGTTTTACATTTATCGTTGTCTCCCAATTTTCATCTAGGAATTCTAACTGTTTTTCAGATTCTTCCGGCCAGTTTACTCTTTCATTGATGTATCTCCTCAGATTTTCTTCGACACTGGTTATTCTTCCGTCCATTATATGGACTGCCTCTCTGTATCCGGATATGTCATCATAGCGGACTGCTGTGGTTTCTTGAGTTTCTGCAAATGGGGCGAAGTTTCTTGTCACAGAGAGAGTCGCTTCTCCTCCTCGATAGATGTATTTTTTTATGGTTTGGAGGATGGGCATCTGTATTTGTAGGGGTTTCGGAATTCCAAGTTCTATTTTTTCCCAGGGGTGAAGGATTTCCATGTTTCTTTGTAAGAAAAGAATTATATAGTTCTTCCTCTCTTTTGTGGGATGCTTGAGTATGATGGAGAGGGGCAAAGGTATGATGGTGGCATTCGGGTTGTGGGGCAGCCGTCTGAGACTGAGTTGCGGCCGACGGAGGCTCAGCAGGTTAAGGTGCGAGGTATTGTTGATTGGCAGAATCGTTCGGCGCAGTCACTTCCTTTGGATAGGGATGTATTTTTTCTTTCTTAGAGATCTTCTCGTTTTTTTGATTTATGTTTTTGAGCGGCACAACATTTTTATAATCAGCCTCGCTTGGGTTTAGGATGGGGTTGCTTGATTTTTTGTTTGCTGATCCAGAAGAGATAAGATATGTTGCTAGTTATTACCGCCCTTATGGAACCGACGGTGTTGATCCCTGTAGTGATCAGAGTTCTTTTGCTGACGTTCTTGAGTTGGGGGGCATAGCTGTTGCCTATGCCTATGATTTTATCGCACGGCCCTTTGAGGGTTTTTTCGCTCGTCGATATCAGAGGAATAATGATGAGGAGAACTCTCCCGTTAGTTTGATTTAATCGTTATATTGTGTTCCTGTTTTTTCAATAGCAGGTGTTGGAGTGGCATAACCTTTTTATAGAACACTTGTTTTTCGTCGGTATGGTTGAGAAGGACATCGGAAAGATTACGAAGAATGCTGATACGGATATTGTGATTCGGATTGATGATTTTGGGGGGAAGATTGGGTTGACAATTAGGGAGTTTGTGAACGGTGAGCGGTATCAAGGGTTTACGAAGGCAGGGACTCGGATTCCTGCGGATCAGTTTAAGGTTTTCAAAGAGTTGGTGAATAGTGTTGATGAAGAGGAGTTGGGGAGTTTGGTGAATGATGCTTTGGCTGCTCAGGGTCAGGAGACTTTGGGCGGTTCGGAAGGAAGTAATAATGTAGAAGGGACTGCAGGGGTGAGTTCTGGTTCTGGCGGGGGAGGTGATGGTGCTGGAGGTTCTCAAGAGAGTGGTGGTTCAGATTCTGGAAGTGCTTCTTCTGGGGGAAGTAGTGGTGATGCCTCTTCTGCGGGCGTAGGCGAAGCTAGTTCGCCAGGCCCTCAGGGCCAGGGCTCTTCTGAGGGAGAAAGTGGTATTGAAGAGCAGGCGATGTGAGATTTAATGTAGTGCTGTTTCGAGGTCTTCTCTGAGTTCGGTTGCGGTTTGGTGTCTGTCTTCAGGGTTTTTTTGCATGGCTCTGTAGATGACTGCGTCGAGTGTTTCTGGGCAGCTTGGTCGGAGCGTTCTTGCTCTTGGTGTGGGATTTTCGGTATGTGCGTTAGCTACTTCTTTTGTGTCCTTTCCTAGGTATGACGGAAATCCTGTTAGTATTCTATAAAGTGTGCATCCTAGGTTGTATATATCTGAGCGTTCATTATTTATTCCCTGGGTCGAGGTTTCTGGTGCTACGTAGTAGGGAGATCCTAACCGTTCTTCTCTTTTTCCACTTTCTTTTGCTATTCCAAAGTCTATCAAGGCGATGTCCCCTTCGGCATTTAACATTAAATTCCCAGGTTTTATGTCGCAGTGCATGATTTCTGCACGGTGTGTTTGTTCCACTGCTTGTGCGGCCTGGGCAAAGAGGTGGGTTTCTCCTGCTAGGTTTATTACTCTGTCTCTTTCTAAGTCTTCTTCGTAGAGATGCATAAGGATGAGGGCAGGGTTTTCGTTCCATGATATCACTGGGGCAACATGTGTTCCTTGTGAGGCTGCTTGTGCTTGATATCTTGCCTCCATTTTGAATTGTTCTCTCCATCCAGGGATCCTTGCGTCTGGTAGTTTCATTGCTAGGGAATCTCCGGTTTCTGTGTTTCTTACTTGGTAGATTCTTGCGCCTATCTTTTTCTCGATTTGTATGTGCGGCAGAGCCGGTTCTATTTCTTCTTGTATTGGTTTTAATTCTTTTTTTCTTGCATCTCTTGCTATTTCTACGGCCAATGCTTCAAGAGATTCACTAATTGTTTGTTCCTTACACATGATTTTTTCATTTCATTCCTGTATTTAAACCTTTGTATATGTTGTTACTTGTTAATGGTAGCTTTATCTGGCGTGGGGTTTTAAAACCTTGTTTTGTTGGGGGTGGTATGGCAACTATTCGACAACCCATCGTAACTGTAGCGGGTCATGTGGATCATGGGAAGACGAGCATTTTGGATCGGTTTAGAGGGAGCTCGGTTCAGGAAGGGGAGGCCGGAGGGATTACGCAGAAGATTTCGTTTACGAAGTATCCTCTTGAGAAATTGAAGAAGGTGATTGGCGAGGGGAAGATGAAAGGTTTGGATTTAGCGATTCCTGGCTTCTTGTTTATTGATACTCCTGGGCACGCAGCGTTTACGAACCTGCGGAAGCGTGGCGGTTCGTTGGCGGATTTGGCGATTGTTGTTGTGAGTGTGAATGAGGGGATTATGCCGCAGACGGCTGAGGTGTTGCAGATTTTGAAGGCGTCGAAGACGCCTTTTGTTGTGGCGTTGAATAAGATCGATCAGATTGCAGGATGGACGAAGAAGGAGTCGTTAGTGGAGTCATTGAAGGGACAGGCGACGCATGCAGCGCAGCAGTTTCAAGAGAAGGCTTTGGTTTTCCAGGGGGCACTGCAGAGTCATGGGTTTGAGTCGGCGTTGTTTCACGAGGTGAAAGATTTTACCAAGGAAGTGGCGATTGTTCCTTGTTCTGCGGAGACTGGGGAAGGAATTCCTGAGTTGTTGCTGACGCTTGCGGGGTTGAGCGAGAAGTTTTTGAAATCTGGTCTGGAATTGGGCGATGTTGCTAAAGGCGTTGTTCTCGAAGTGAGGAAGGAGAAGGGGCTGTCCTCTGTAGAGGCGATTGTGTATGATGGCGTTTTGAAAGAAGGAGATGAAATTATGATTGCCTCCTTTGATAATCCTGTGAATGCGAAAGTTAGAGCGATTGAGGAGGTGCAGGAGCTTGGGTTTACTTTTAAACGGGCTAAATCTGTTTCAGCCGCTACAGGTGTTCGGTTGCAGTTGAATACGACAGATGGTGTGGTTTCAGGTATGCCGTTTGAAGTTGGGAAGGGGAAGGCGCTTGAGGAACGGTTGCGGAAAGAAGTGGGTTCTGCAGTAAAAACAGATAAGCAAGGGATTATTGCGAAGGCGGATTCTCTTGGGTCGTTGGAGGCTTTGTTGACGTTGTTGAAGCAAGAAGGTATTTCTGTTGTTCGGGCGGGGATCGGGCCTATTGGGAAGTCGGATGTGGTTTCGGCTAAGGCGAATTTGGATATCAATGCATTGGATGCGGTGATGGTCGGGTTTAATGTGGGGGCGGAGGAGGGTCTTGTTTTGGGCAATCCTGCGAACAGGAGTTCGCAGGCCAGTAAATCTCCAGACAGCTTGAAGGAGATTTCCGGGATAAAAGTTATTGCGAAGGAGGTGGTGTATCAGTTGATTGAGGAGTTGAAAAGGTGGAGGACGGAGCGGGCTGCGGAGATCGAGCGGGAGAAGTTGATGGGCCTTGCAACCGTGGGGAAGCTCGAGGTGTTGGGACAGTATGTTTTCAGGAATTCTAATCCTGCGATTTTTGGGGTTCGAGTTGTTGGGGGTCGAGTGAAGAAGGGTGTTCGGCTTGTGGATGAGACTGGAGAGGAAGTGGCGAGGGNGAAGGCTTTGCAGAAAGATCAGGAGCAGGTTGAGGAAGGGGTTGAGGGAGAGGAATTGGCGATTTCGTTGCCTGGAGTGAATTTTGAGAGGCGGTTGAAAAATACTGGAGTGAAGCATTTGTATGTTGATGTTGGCGTGAAGGAGTTTAAGAAGTTTAAGAAGCATAAGGCGTTGTTGAGTAAGGGTGAGTTGCAGGTCTTGGATGAGTTGAGCAGAATCAAGAATTATTGATGATTCTGCTAGCCCACGATGACGAGGTGTTATCGGGTCTTCAAACTTCCTCGAAGTTTGAGTGATAAAAGGTTTTCAACCTGAAGGTTTTAAAGTTTTTTACAAAAACTTTGAGACCATTCGCTTTCCAGCGAAGGTTTAAAAAGCTTCTTTTTGTTGACGTGTCATGCCGCATAAGGTAAATATTTCAGACAGCGGAAAGTATTCACTTTCCGAGCAGGAACTGTCTAAAGGGAAAAGTGCAGTTAGCGACAGTTCCAGTAAAGGAAAGACCTTCAAGCTGGAGCTCGAGGACACAGGTGTTCTTTCTGGTAAGTCTATCGGAGATGCGGTGAAGGGAGAGGACGTTGATTCTAAGTTGGCTGGTTTTGAGTTAGAGATTATGGGTGGTTCGGACAAGAGCGGTTTTCCTATGTGTGGTGAGGTGGAGGGGATTGGATTGAAGAAGGTGTTGTTTAAAGAGAAGGGGTGGGGGATGCATGACGCTCGGAAGGGTGTGCGGTTGCGGAAGAGTGTTCGGGGGAAGACGATTAGTGGAGATATTGTTCAAGTGAATCTTGCTGTGGTTAAGAGTGGTGGGAAGTTGGAGGATTTGTTCGGGAAGAAGGAGGAAGGTGATGATCAGCCTGCGGCTGATTCGGAAGGAGATAATGCAGAACAACCGGGTGGTGATTCTCAAGATGGTGGTGCTGGGAATGGCGGGGATGCTGGTGCCGAAAAGGCTGAGGAAAAGAAGGAAGAATAATAACCTGGCATATAAAACTCAGGCCATTGATATTGGCGAAGCTTATCTTCATGCGGGAAGGCCGTGTTCGAGAGGAGATGTTTTTGAGGGGCATGCTCCTGGTGCTGAGGAGGAGTTTGTTAGGGGGATCAACCGACGTCTTCTCCTGTTTCTGGTTCCCGAGCGTTGAGTTCTTTTGGAGATCTTGGGGATGAGGTGCTTCCTTTTCCTGATACCTTGTTGCGATAAGCAAACGCTTAAAAGGATTTCTTTTCTTGGTCTTTTATGGATTTTATTAACGTAGGAATTGTAGGTCATATTGACCACGGGNAGACGACGCTGTTGAAACAGCTGAGCGGGAGCTGGACGGATACGCATTCGGAGGAGTTGAAGCGAGGGATTACGATTAAGCTGGGGTATGCTGATGTTGTTCTTTCTAGGGATTCTAAGGAGGGATTGAATATTGAGGGGAAAGGGAAGGCTGTTCGGAAAGTTTCGTTTGTGGATGCTCCGGGGCACGAGATGTTGATGGCGACGATGCTTTCAGGGGCTGCGATGATGGATGCGGCTATTTTAGTTGTTGCGGCTAATGAAGGGATTAAGCCGCAGACTCGTGAGCATGTGTTGGCTTTGGAGGCGAAGGGCGTGAAGGAGTTGATTGTGGTGCAGAATAAGATTGATCTTGTTACGAAGAAGGAGGCTGAGAAGAATTATCAGGAGATTCAGGATTTGTTGAAGGAGAGGTTTGAAAAGTATCCTGTGATTCCTGCGAGTGCTCAGCAGGGCGTTGGGATTGCTGCTATCTGGGAGGCGCTTGTGGATTTGCCTGTTCCAAAGCGGGATGTTTCTGGGGATGTGGTTTTCGTGGTTGCGAGGAGTTTTGATGTGAATAAGCCGGGTTCAAAGCCGGAGGATTTGAAGGGGGCTGTTTTGGGTGGGACTCTTTTGAGAGGTAAGGTGAAGGTTGGCGATTCTCTGGTGTTGAAGCCTGGGTTGAAAGATGATAAAGGGTATGGGGAAATTAGGACGAAAGTTTTAGGTTTGTCTCGAGGGAGTGAGACGTTGAAGGAGTTGAGCCCTGGAGGGAGTATGGCTATTGAGACGAGTTTGGATATGGCTTTGGCTAAGAGTGATAAGTTGAGTGGAAATGTTGCTGGATTGGTGGGGAAGTTGCCTGATCCTGTGAAGGAGGTGAAAGTGAAGTATAGTTTGTTTGAGGATGTTGGTGGGGAGGGGGTTTCTGGTGGGTCTGGTGGTTCTGAGGGGAAGGGTAATGATCGTAAACGACCAGGTAAGGGTGGTGGTGTTGGAGGGGTTGGTGGTTCTGGGAAGGGTTCTTCTGGTGGTGGGTCTTCGGGTTCGGGGGTTGAGGATATTAAAGATGGTGAGGTGTTAATGTTGAGTGTGCATACGACTACTACTGGTGGGAAGGTTAGTGGTTTGAAGGGTTCTGGGGCTAAAGGGAAAGGAGATGGTAATAGTAAAGGGGCGGCAGTTGGGGGTTCAAAGGGTTCTTCTGGTGGTTCTGGGAGTGGTGAGAAAGGTGGTTCCGGGGCTAAGGGCGGTTCTTCTGGTGGTTCTGGGAGTGGTGAGTTTAGTTTAGGTTTGCAGGTTCCTGCTGTTGTGTTTAAGGGGAATCAGGTTGGGGTTGCTAGGAAGGTTGGTGGGCATTGGAGATTGATTGGGTATGGAGAAATCCTGTAGAATCATGAATTTTGTCCTGAAATCTATTTGGAATTGGTTTCTTGGAATTGCTAGGGCTGTTCGGAAAGATCCCAGAAAAATCCTCTTTGTTTTGTTGTCTCCTTTTTTGATACATGTTATGGCGGAGGCCATACTTGACTTTAGCTGGTTGGCAATGGTCGGTTATTATTCTGTTTGTGTCTATAATTTCTCTAAGATATTAGAAGATCCCTACAGGGTTATCAGATGGGGTGTTGGTTACATAGTTGGTGCTGTTGCTATTGGGATAATTTTTGATAATGTAATCCCTGCGTATAATGGTAATGATGTTGTTTCTATAATTTCTATGCTTATTACGGGATTTGTGGTGTTTAAGTTTTATTTGAATGCCGAGGAATTAAAGAATAGTTGATTGGAAGAAAGACTTAAATACTATACACTATAGGGTATGGCATGAAAGACAGAATAATTGATTTAGGGATTGCTAAAATCAAATTGAAAGAAATCGAGGAAAGGAAAATTGTAATTATTGGCAATTGTCCCTTTTGTGATAAAAAAGTTAGGGGCTCAACTCACCCCCAGGTTGAATGGAATCTTGTTTTGCATATAAAACAAAAACATAAGGGTGATCCTGAGGCTGAAATATTATCTAATCAACTTGAAGAGAAGGGTTGATTTGGAACTGGTGTGGTGACTTCTTAGTTGCATAATCATTAAATAGTTGTCATCTCACGGAGTGAGATGTCGGAAGAGGCATTCAAAAAAGCAGTGGAGACAACGGAGGGGCCGTGCGTGATTTTGGCTGGGGCGGGGACGGGGAAGACCACGTGTATGGTGGAGAAGGTGAAGTATCTTGTTTCTGAGCGGAAGTGCCTGCCGGAGGAGATTGTGTGTCTGACGTTTTCGAATGAGGCAGCTCGGGAACTCACTAGGAGGATTCATGCCGCTTTGGATGAAGGTGCTTTGAAGAACGGCGGGCCGATGGTTCGGACGTTTCATGGGTTTAGTTCGGAGGTGTTGCAGGAGGNTGGGAAGCAGGTGAAGGTGTTGACGCCGGAAGAGGGGAAGGTGGTGTTGCATCGATATCTTCGTGTGCCGTTGAAGTTGTGTCATCAGTATGTGCATAGTTTGGGGACTGCTAAAGATCTTGGGGTGAAGTTGGAAGATCTGGAGAGGTTTGTGAAGAGAGAGGTTGAGCGGCGTGGTTTGAAGGGGAAGGAGGGATTGCAAAGTCTGTTAGAATTGAAGGAGTTCGAGTTGCATACTCTTGGGAAAGATCGAATGAAGAAGAGAGAGTTGGAAGAGGGGGTGCGGGCGTTGAGAGGGTTGTTGGGACAGTGGAAGTTTGTGCAGGCGTGGGCCGCTTATGAGAAGTTGAAGGAGAAGCAAGGGTATCTGGATTATGCTGATTTGCATCATGAGCTTTTGGCTTTGTTTGAAGGCGGGTATAAACCTGGGTTCAAACAGGTGATTGTGGATGAGTTTCAGGATACGAATCGGGTGCAGCTGGATTTGGTTTTTGGGTTAGCCCCAGGTTTGGCCACGACCTCCGGAGGGGACTCACAGGTTGAGACGGTCGTGGGCGCTCGTGGAGCAAGCTCCCCGGCGCCTCCAACTGTGGGGGCAGAAGGAATCACAGTTGTAGGTGATCTAAATCAATCGATTTATCGGTTTAGGGGGGCGTATCAGGAGAATCTGAAATTGTTTCGGGAGCATTTTAAGATTGGGGATGATCGAGTGTTTGCGTTGGATGTGTCGCATCGGTGTCCGAATACGGTTTTGAGGGCGGCGCATCGGTTGATTACGAAGAATTATGAAAAAGATGAAGAGAGTTTTTTGGTCGAGAATGCTTCCGGGAGGGAAGGAGACAAAATAGCTGTTTTTGAAATGAAGAACGGGAAAGAGGAGGCTCGGAAAGTTGTTGAGCTAGTAAAACAGAGTTTGGCTGAGGGTGTGCCGGCGGAGGAAATTGCTGTTCTTTTCAGAACGCATCAGCAGGGGCAGATTATTCGCCGGGCTCTTGAGCAGGCAGGGATTGGGTTTGTGGCGGTTGCTCAGCGGTCGTTGTTGGAGGATAGTTTGGTTCGGCAGGTTCGGGATTATCTGACTATTGTTTCTTTGCTGCGAGCGGGAGGGGTTGGTGGAGAGCAGGCTTGGTGGGATGTTGTTTATAGATTGGGGTTTCCTGAAGAGGATGTGATGCGGATTGGGAAATTGTTGAGAAGTATTGGGGGAAATAATAGCCGTTCTGAAAATAGTAATAAAGAACGTGAGTATGTCTGTATTAGCGAGATTTTAATTAATGATCTTCCTGGTTTGCCGCTTTCTTCTTCGGGTCGTGTTCTTGCGAGGTTGTTGGTGAAGCGGTTGTCGGAGTTGCAGGAGTTTGAACATCGGGAACTAGGGGAGTTGGTGAAGGAGTGTTATCGAATTTGTGGCTTCGTTCAGGATGAGGATGATGATGAGAAGATGGCGGGGGCATTAGGTGCTTTTTATGAGTTAGCTCAGCATCATGAGGGATTGTATGGGCCTTTGCTCGGGAGCTTTTTGCAGTATTTGGATATTATGCAGGAACTTGGGGTTCGGTTGGAAGTTCCTGGAGTTGAGGAGGAAGGGGTTCGGGTGATGACGTTGCATGCGACGAAGGGGTTGGAGTTTGAGCGGGTGATTATGACGAATATGGCGCAGAAGAGGTTTCCTTCGGAGCGGTGGGGTTCTGGGAGTTTGTTGCCTCCGGAGGTGTTGCCTGAGTTGTCTGGCCGTTTGGATGGAATTAATGATGAGGAAGTTGTTAGAGATTATGAGATTAGTCAGAATTTGCGGGATGAGCGGCGGTTGGCGTATGTGGCGATGACTCGGACGAAGAGGAAGTTGGTGATGACGTATGCGAGGCAGTATGGGGGGAAGAATCATTATCCTTCCAAGTTTCTTGAAGAGTTAGATGTTAAGGGAAGCAAGGAGTTCGATTATGAGGTGGATGCGGAGGAGAAATGGGTGGAGCCTGCTGTGTCTGGGAAATTATCATTTGGTCGGGTGTTGCAGTCTGGCGATGTTGAAGCAGCACTTGCTGCTTTGGTGCAGCAGGGTTCGGGGGAGCGAGTGAGTGTGCAGGAAAAGAAGACGCTTTCTCCGTCGGCGCTTTTGTTGTTTACGGAGTGTCAGAAGCAGTTTGAGTATAAGTATGTGTATCACATGCCTGAGCCGAAGTCGGTGCATTGGGAGGCGATGCAGTTGGGTTCTTTCGTGCATAAGGTTCTTGAAGAAGGGGTTGGGGCTCGGTTTCAGGATGTGACTCATTTTCTTGATTTGGCTCGGCAGAAAGTGCTTGAGGATGAGTGGTCTTCGGTGGAGTTGGGGGAGGCGGAGGGGATGATTAAGGTTTTCTTTTCTCGTTCAGGGGAGAGGTTGAAGGAGTTGGCTGAAGTTAAGACGGAGCAGCAGTTGCGGATGAAGTTGGCTGGTTTGGGTTTTCTTGGGTATGCTGATCGAGTGGATATTGCTGCTGATGGAAGTGTTGAGATTGTGGATTATAAGACTGGCAGAGGTTTTATTCCGCCGAAGGCTCGGAATTGGCAGTTGGGATATTATGCTTTGGCTGCTGAGGCGAGTGGTTTGGGTCGAGTCAGGAGAGTGGTGTTGGATATGTTGCGGCAGGCGAAGCCTTTGAGTTTTGTTTTGGATGATGCTGGGAATGCGGTGGAGGAAGTGGATGGTCGGATGAAGTTTAATGTTTATCAAGTTGAAGAGGAGTTGGTTCGGACTGCTCATGAGATTGGGAGAGCTTATAAGAATGGGTTTGTGGCTTGTGGGGCAGGGAGTTGCTCCTTCTGCGACCAATGGGTCTACGGAGAGAATTGAATTGGTCGCAAATTTCGAGAAAAAAGTTTAAATACTATGGGTTTCTATAGTAAACTATGGTTACGACCATACAGGTAGATGAGAATGTGAAGGCGATGTTGGATAAGCTGAAAGTGCATCATCGTGAGAGTTATAATGAATTGCTGCTGCGGATGGCCGAGGGATTTTCTGATGCGGATAAGGAGAGTTTAGTTGCGACGCTTGAGGTGCTTTCAAGTCCAGAGACGATGCGGAATATTGCTGAGGGGTTGGAGGCTTATGAACGAGGCGAGGGGAAGACTCTTAAGGAAGTGAAGAAGGAATTGAGGTTGTAAGATGCATGGTCTGATTGTTGAGGATGCTGCTGAGCGTTTTTTGAAGAAGTTGGATAGGCATGAGCAGGAAAGAGTTGTTGCTAAGTTAGAGGATTTGCAGAAGAACCCTCGGTTGGGGAAACCTCTTGTCGGTAATCTTGCTGGTTTATGGGAGTTGAGGGTTGGTTCTCTTCGGGCTATCTACAAAGTTGTTGAGCAGGAGCTTGTGATTTTGGTCTTGGATCTTGATTATCGGAAGCGAGTGTTTGGTCGGAAGTGGAAGAAGAGGAAGAGGTGAGGGTTTTTGTTTTTGTGATGAATGGGTGTATGGGGGTTAGTTTTTATAATCTCTTTCTGTTGGTGGTTCATGAAAATGAAGAGTGTGAAAGAATTAATTAAGAAATACAAATTTCCTGTAAGTGTGGCTGTTGTTCGGGATGGGAAGATTTCTGAGCAATCTCAGGTGCATTGTCGGCGGGGGGAGAGGTTTCAGGCCGCTTCGATTTCTAAGCCGGTGGCTGCGCTGGTGGTGTTGAAACTCGTTCAGATGCGCAAGTTAGATTTGAACAAGGATGTGAATGACTATCTGAAAGGTTGGAAGGTTACTGATAAGAAAGGGGCTGTGGTGAAAGTGACATTGCGTCAGTTGCTTTCTCACACTGCCGGACTGAACACAGCAGGTTTTCCAGGATATGCACAAGGTGCGAGGTTGCCGAGTTTGCGGCAGATTCTTGATGGCTCTGAGCCGTGCAATACAGGAAGGGTTTATGTTGAAGGAGTTCCTGGGAAAAATTATTCTTATTCTGGTGGAGGGTATATGATCATTCAGAAGATTCTTGAGGATGTTACTGGGATGTCTTTTGATCGTTTGGCTAAAAGGTATGTTCTTGATCCTCTGGGCATGAGGCATTCTTCCTTTCGATTACGATCTTTGAAAGGAACAAAGAAATATCCAGAAAAAGCCGCTGCTGGATTGTGGACGACTTCTGAGGATCTAGCTAAGCTTTTGATTGGGATTCAGTCTGGGAAAGTTGTTTCTAAGAGCATGTTGATTCCTGTTGCGAAAGCTGAGAAGGGGTTTGTTGGGTTTGGGTTGTTCCTTTCTAAAGATAAGAAAAGGTTTTCTCATACGGGACATAATCATAAATTTACTAGTAAGATAATTGGTTCTCTGCGAGGGGGAGTTGGTGCGGTTTATCTTGCTCATTCCGATGAGAGATTGGATGTTGCTGATAGAACCTTTGGGAATCAGTAAGCTTTAAAAAGCGATTTCTGCACAGATAGTTATGTTTTATCTAGCTGAAGTCGAAGATCATGTTCGTGTGGAGCCGAAGCATTTCGGGCTGCCGACGCAGGAGGCTGTGCAGACGCAGTTGAATGAGAGTTATGTAGATAGTATCGATAAGGAATTGGGGTTTGTTATCGGTGTTATCAGTGTTGATGGTGTGGAGGAGGGAGTGTTGATTCCTGGAGATGGTGCTGCTTTCTATAGGTCTGTGTTTACGTTGCTTATCTGGAAGCCGGAGTTGCATGAGTTGATGTATGGAACGGTTGCGGAGATTGCGAACTTCGGGGCGTTTATGCAGATTGGGCCTGCGCAGGGGATGATTCATATTAGTCAGACGATGGAGGATTATGTTTCTGTTTCGAAGACAGGAACTTTGTCTGGTAAAGCGAGCAAGAGGAATTTGGCTAAGGGTGATGATTGTCTTGCTAGAATTGTTGCGATTAGTTATAAGGGTGATGATCCGAAGATTGGATTGACCATGAGACAGAGTGGGTTGGGGAAGTTGGAGTGGTTGACGGAAGATAAGAATAAGGCGAAGAAGAGTGCTGCTCGGGCGGCTAAGAGCGAGGAGAAAGATGCTAAGGGTAAGGGCGGGGCTAAAGGTGGTGGGAAGAAGGATGGGGGGAAGAAGTAAGATGGGTGTTGGAAGCGTATTTTACGTCATCGATGATCGAGGAGAGGTTTCTGGGCCCTTGCCTTTGTCAGTAGTTCCTCGTGATGAATTTGATCTTCATGGGTCTATTGTTGGCCGACCCACAGAGTCTCCTGAGACATATTTGGGTCGTGTTCCTGTTGAGGATGTTTCTTCTCGGGTAGCGAGTGCAGGCGGTTCTAAGCATTATGCTGCTTATACTCTTCGTTCTGTGAATGGAAATGGGGGGAAGAAGTAAGATGGGTCTTGTGATTCTTTGTAAGGGGATGAGTTATATTGTTTATTCTGCGAATGATTCTAATGGTCAACCGGATTCGGTGAGGCCTGATCAGCATAATGAGCGAGTGGCTGGAGATCAGGGGCTAATTATTAGTGATGGTGCACTTAAGCTTTATGGGCCTTCTGTTCCTTCTGATGAGAAAGGGGGGAATCGACCTTTGGAGGGATCAAAGATTCCTCGGGCAGGTAAACTCCAGTTACGGACTGGAAGGGGGTTTACCTATGGCTAAAGAAAAGGCATGCAAGCAGTGTAAGGCGATTTATGAGGGGGCGAAGTGTCCGAAATGCGGTTCGACAGAAGGGAATGAACATTTTACTGGGCGAGTTGATGTTATTGATCCTAAGGGTGAGCTCGCTAAGAAGATTGGTGTGAATGAGAAAGGAGTGTATGCTATTCGGTCTTGATATGGGTTTTGCTACAGAGAGTGCTAACGGATTACTGAAAAGACGTGCGGTTACTTTGCTTTTGGAGAGTGTTGGGAATCCTGGGGCTGCGGCTGCTGTGAAGGCTGTTGCTTCGGAAGCGGGCGTTGGCGAGGATCAGGTTGAAGTGCAGCGGATTCGGAGTGAGTTTGGGAAGAAGGAATTTGTTGTTGAGGCGCTGGTGTATGATTCGGTTGCTGATAAGGAGAAGGCGGGAGAGGGACGGAAGTTGGGGAGGAAGTTGGTTGAGAAGATGAAGAAGGCTGAGGAGAGTGGGGAGCAGCCTGCGGCTGCTAGTGATAATACAGAAGAGCAACCAGGTAGTGAGCAAGGGGCTAAAGGCGGAGAGGGTGGATCTGCTGACGGGGCTGGTGAAGGAAAAGCTGAGGAGAAGCCGGCGGAGGCCGATGATGGTGAGAAGAAGAAGGAAGAGGCTCCTGCTGAGGAAGTTAAGGAAGAGGAGAAAGAGGAGGATAAGGAATAATGACATTTGAGCAAGAAGTCATTCTTCAAGAATTTGATTATGGGGCAGCTCACCAGGAATGTTTTGATCAGGAGGTTGATACGTTTTCAGCAAACCATGGTTCAGCCACGCTTTATCTAGATAGTAAGTCTAAGCTCACTACTTGGTTTTTGGAGCGCAATCTTGTTCCGAATAATGCACGATATCAGGCTGCAAAGTTTGTTGCTCTGCGAGAGGAGGCTTCTTCATAATGCCGACGAAAGGTGGAGCTGGGAAAGGTGGAGAGGGAAAGAAGGAGCATAAGAATAAGTTGACGAGTAAGAAGTCGAAGCACTATGAAATAGCGGGGAGCACGTTGAAGCGGGCGAAGCATTGTCCTCGGTGTGGGCCCGGGATCTTTTTGGCTGCTCATGCGGGAAGGGGAACGTGTGGGAAGTGTCATTATACTGAGTTTGAAGGAAAGAAAGCTGAGAGTGTGGAAGGAGAAAAGTAGGCTTTTTATAGCCTGTTTGGTAGGAGATTCTATGCGTGGTTTGGTTCCTTCTCTTTTGTTTTTGCCTTGTCTTGCATTTTCTTCTTTGCGTGCGGATGATGCGGATACTCGGCATTTGATATTTAGACCTCAGAATCATCTGCCAGGGGTGGCAGATACTGGAAAGAAGGGTTATACTTTTGGGGCTTTTTCGGATAAGCGTATTTCTTCGGGAACTCCCAATCCACAAGAGGTTATCGAGGCGATGGATTATGTTCTTGAGAAGTCTGGAAAAGAGGATACTCAAGTTGGCAGGCTCGCTTCAGTTTTTGTTGATGCTGCGGGAAGTATTGATCGGGCTTTGAGGAATGTTCGTTTTCATATAAGCTTGCGAGATGGATTTAGGGTTTATTCTCGTTCTCCTGATAAGTCTCCCGGGCCTTATCGACCTGTCTCAGGTGAGCGTTCTCGACGTAAGAAATCTTCTGGGTATTTTTTTGGGAGTGGGAAGAGGAAAGGTTTTCTTACTGATTGGAGCGTTAGCACGAAGAGGGGTGGTGTGAGTATTGGGACTGAATATCAGTTTTGAGATCGGGTAAAAAGAGGGTAACTGTGCCCGAATTTAGAACCTTATTTTCTCTTTAAATAAAAAGTATAAAAGGATGTGTTTTTCCCCAGGGTTTTCTTCTCGCCTTTGTATATAATTTCAAACTCCGGAAATAATTTTTTTAGTTCACCGATGCTAAAAAAGCGGAAATAATCCCCCCCTAGCCGCAAAAATCTCTTTCTTTTATTAAAACTGGTCAATTTATGATCTCTCAAATATTCAGAATTTTTTGAATATCCAAATAGAAAAAAATAAGTTCCTTTTTTTGAAGCATTTAGTATAGTTTTTTTGTATGCGGGCCATTTAGATTTCGGAATATGATGTAAACAACCATAATCTACAATAACATCATACTCGTTGTTATCCTTATATTTTGATGTGCTAGAAACCTTAAATTTTGATTTTTTAGATAATTGTTTTGCAATCTTAATTGCATTGCTTGAAAAGTCAAATCCTGCGGTCTCAAAACCGTTTTTAGAAAATAATAAACAATGTCTGCCCCCTCCGCAACCAACATCCAACATACCTCCACTAACCTTTTTCTTTTTCAAAAATTTTAGGAATTTAACAACTTCGACATCGGGATCTTGTTTTCTAAATGGCTCATTTTTTACCTTTTTTTTAATTTTATTGATATTCCAATGTTTCTGATAATATTTCTTTTGAGACATATCTTAGTTTACATTTACATTCTATATAAATACGCCGTCCCGGTTCTAAAAATTAATTTTCGTCGCTTCTTTCCTTGACCACGCTGCGTTCTTAGATTGTTTAGAAGAGGTAAAAGAGAAATAACCGTGCCTAATTTTAGATAGGATCTCACTTCTCTTTTTGGAGTATGGACTTACGGTCAGGGCCCAGATTTAGATGGGATTAACTCATAAGTCCTTGGAGGAGTTTGATGGACTCAAGACTTCATGAAACATGTGAACTGGATCATGTTTCATACACTGAGGTGTTCCACACCTCAAGCATAAAAAACCAGGGCCAGATAATGATTTTTTATAAACCCTAGAAGAGGCGGAGGAATTAAGTGAT
>NYZR01000009.1 GCA_002687255.1 Candidatus Pacearchaeota archaeon
CCAACTCTCTCTTCTTCCCACTCAGAGCCTCAGCTTTCTGAGCCATCCCCGGAGCTTGCTTCTTCAGCCCGGCAATCTCCTCCTCCAACTCAGGCATCCCTTTCCTCATCTCTCTCAGTCGCTGTTCGACTTCCTCCTGCCGATGCTCCTGACTCTCCTTCCTCACTCGCAACCCTTCCAACGTTGCTTTCGCATTCGCCACATTTTCATGCAACTCATCTTGTTCCACGCCAGTAGCAGCCTGCACCTCCTTATTCAGATCTTGAATCCTCGACGACATTTCCTCCTGCTCCCTCGTCAGCCCGTCGATCTTCTCCCTCATCTTGTCCTTCTGCCCCATTTTCTCCTCCATGCTCTTCACCAAGCCATCAATTTCCTTCTTCTTCTCGGCCATCCGCTTCTCCAGAATGGTAGCCTTCGCCCTCTTGACAGTTTCCTCAAGTTCTTTAAATCGCAAAGCCTGCTTCCTCTCCTCTTCCAGGTTCCTCAAGTAGGCTGTCCTCTCCCGAAGAACAGCACCAATCTCCTTCAATCTCTCCTCCGTCTTGTCCAACTCCTTAATCGACTTTTCCTTCCTTGATTCATAAATAGCAATCCCTGCCACCTCCTCGATAATCTTCCGCCGCTCATCAGGATGCATCTTCACAATCGCAGCGATCTGCCCCTGCAGCACCATATTAAACCCGTGCGGATCGATCCCNGCATGCGCCAACANCTCNATNACNTCNGCCCGNGTNTTCGTCTCNCCNTTAATCTTATANACACTCTGCCCNGTCCNNCNCACAATCNNNTTCANCGCTCACNTCNTCNCCCTGATCNGCAAANGCCNTATCCTCATTCCCAAANACNAACTCCACCGAAGCCTCNGCACTCGGCTTCTGCAANTTNGACCCCATAAAAATNAAATTCCTCGCTTTAGCAGCACGCATNCTCTTGATACTCAGCCGCCCCAACACAAAACAAAGAGCATCTGACAGGTTACTTTTTCCAGATCCATTAGGACCTATAATGATATTAATCCCCTCATCAAACGGCACCTCTGTCTTCTTAGCAAAACTCTTGAACCCCTGCATCACCAGCCTTTTGATCGTCGCCATAGCCGTTCTTCGTAGAAAACCTTTATAACCTCTTCGATCCTCCACACAACATGTCATTCCTAAACCTAAAACCCGGACAAAAACCAATCTTCTTCACCCTCCTAGCAGCCCTCATCTACTTCACAGCCAAATTCTCATCAAGACAAAACTACGAATTCCTAATGTATATCGGAGTCATCGCATTCTTCTTTATCCTCATCCTAGCAACCAACAAAAAAGTCAACTATTCAAACACAGTGCTCTGGGGCCTGGTCATCTGGGCAATCCTACACCTCTCTGGAGGATCATTCTTCCCTAACGGAACCCTTCTCTACTCAACGATCCTCGTCCCCCTCTCAGAAACCTACCAAATCCTCAAATACGACCAATTCGTCCACATCGTCGGCTTCGCCGTAGCAACTCTCTTAGCCTACGAACTTCTCAAACCCCACTTGAATAAACCAACCTCAGCATCCATAGCCATAATAACAATAATGGCCGGACTAGGAATCGGAGCCCTCAACGAAATCGTAGAATTCACAGCAGTAGTCATCCTCCCAGAAACCGGAGTCGGAGGCTACATCAACACCTCCCTCGACTTAGTAGCAGACCTCGTAGGTGCCGTCCTGGCTTGGATTTACATCAGACTAAAAGCATAACAGTAAAAAATCACTCAACAACATACTCCTCAGCATTATCCCATAATTGACTATGATACACTCTAAATGTATCTGCAACACTCTGGCTTTTAATCATAAAGAACACCATCTCATCTCCTAGACTAATAATTACTTTATTCTTGTAAATAATAAATAAAGCAGGAGTAACGACGCCCTCTTCCATAAACCTAATTTCTATGGGGGGATATTCTTTAAAGATGTCAGCAATCGGCTTTGCACTTTTATTTATTAAAAAATTCGCCTTAACTCCTTTAAGATTCCTAATCTTCTGAAAATAAGTTGCCAAACGCTCATACTCTTTCTGAAATTGATAGACACCCATGATATGAATTTCCTCACCTTTTTTCATGGTATCCACGACATCATCGAATCCAGCCTTCACACCCTTCACACCCTTAAAAACAATAGCCTCTTTATCTTGTTCTTTTTGATTGAACATCAAAGATAAAGTGGGAAGAATGTCCTGGACGGCCTTCTCCTGTTTAGCGATCTCCACTTTTTTCTCTTCTAAGTAACGAGGAATCTGAAGGGGATTAGCAGCTTTGTAATACTTCAACCCCTCTTGTTTAAAGAAAGTAACCAAGCCTTTTTGCAATAGTTTTTCAAGAACAGAATAGATCTTAGAATTAGCCGTTTGTGATTTATCTATGATCGGGCCAGTTGTAGAGACCCCCAAATCTAATAAGGCTAAATACACCTTAATCTCCGACTTCGTAAGACCTATTTCTTCCAACTGAAAAGCCATTCTTCCGACATCCATAAAGCACATAACACGTTAAACTATATAAATCTTCTCATTTACTCCTACCCAAGGGGGAGGTAATATTTATATACCCACCGTTTCTAATGCCATCATAAAGTGATAACAAATCACCAAACAAAAAACAAAAAATGACAAAAGAAAACCAACCACACGATGAAAGAATACCAGAATATCTTAGAGTGAACTCCGGAAGAATGATTTTTCATCACAATGCAAAAAACATCTGGATGCATATTTTACATTATAAAGACACAAGGGGAACAAAAAGGAACCAAATTCCAGGATTTAGTAGAGAAATGGGAACAGAAAGAACCATGTGCGGGCTTACCGTAGAAGAATCATACAGAGAAGACATTAGAGAAGAGTGTCTTGAAGCAAGAGCCGCAAAAGATGAAGCAAGAGAAATATCTGGCTGTTCGAATTCTAGGATTCGTGAGTTAATAGAAAAGTATGGCCTAAACACTAGAGATGTAAAAGGGGCCATGGAGATAAGAAGAATGGTCCAAAAAAAAGCAGTCGAAGAAGCAAGCAAACCTGCAGAAAAACTTCACGACAAACTAGAAGCTGAAATAAAGGAAAGAGGAGTAGACAGACCTGTTTCAGATATTGATTATCTTACTGACCTATATATTAGCAAGGTTTATCCGAAGAAGACGTATCCAGAATCAATCTCCACAGGACACCTAGAAAGAACCAGTATAATCTCCCCAGAAATGGAACCAACAGTAGCCGAATTCAACGGCCTCGTAGCACAAGTAGAAGAAATGCAAGATCCAGCAAAAGTCGACAGAGACAAACTCGACGAACTTTTGCTCCAAATCGGAGAAAGAGTAAGAACATACACACAAACAGACAGCGCCGTAAAATTCTACGAACTCTACGACCAACTAGGCAGAACCCCCAACTTCGAAGAACTAAAAGAAANANTNGGNGANGNNGAATAAAATGNNANACGAAAAAACCTNACCGCAAGATGAAAGAATACCAGACCATCTTAGAGACTCCTCTATGAACAGATTATTCTATCACGAAGTAACAAACTCTTACGCTAATCTTTTGGGTTACAAGGATCGCAGAATAGCCAAGGGAGGGCTTCCAACCCGTTCAAGATCCTACAAGAGTGAAATGGGAGAAGAAGAAATATACAGAGAAAATGTCAGGGACGATTGTATAGAAGCACATAATGAAATAGCTGAAATGAGAGGCGGGATGTATTCTATCAGAGAAGGGCCAATTGCCGAAATACTTAACGGTATTCGTAGAAGACTCGAAGAAGAACTACAGGAAAGAGGAGCCAACAGGCCTGTTTTAGATCTTGATTATCTTAGCGATAAGTATCTTGCCGAGTTTTATGGGGGAACTACTAGATTTTATCCAGAATCCGCCAGGCTCGATCATTTGGGAAGGGATCAAATAATCTCCCCAGAAATGGAACCAACCGTAGCCGAATTCAACGGCCTAGTCGAACAAGTCAAAGAAATGCAAGACCCAGCAAAAGTCGACCGAGACAAACTAGATGATCTATTATTGGGAATTTCCGAGAGACTAGAGGTGTATAGTGAAGGAAACGGCATAGTCAAGTTCTACGAACTCTACGACCAACTAGGCAGAACCCCCAACTTCGAAGAACTAAAAGAAATATTGGGAGAAGAAGAATAAAATGGAAAACGAAAAAACCTCTGTAGCCCAACAACTTAGCAAAATTAGACAAGAATCTAGTGGAACCAATATAGGAGAAAAAGCAGCAATTATGGCAGAAGAAAATTATGCCCTGGCCGAAAGTACGAGGAGCGAAGGAGATCCTAAGGGAGCTTTAGGCATTCTAAGAAGCACTTTGGCAGAACTAAACGACATATTAGAAACATGCGCATATGGGGCAGCACAAGGTTTGAGTAAACAATACGGAGCTAATTTCGACGCTACCGGATTTGTAGTTGGGGACTTAACAAGTATTTATGAAGCAGAAATAGGGAGGCTAAGCAGAGATTCAAGAGATGACGTAAACCAATACAGGGGTTATGGTATCGATGAAGGATATCAGAATGTAGGTGCAAGATTTATCATAGACCAAGCAATGAACGCAAGGAAGCCGGGTGCATTTCTTGTCTTACCTGGTAAGAGTGCTTTAGAGAATTTTTTAGAAGCTCACGAAAAAGGTCTAGCAAAACTCACCTCTGAAGAAGAAGAAGCATTGAGAGATACATTGGAAATCAGGGAAGCAGCAGGATCAGGGATACAGATGTTTACTGTCAAGGGGGAAACACAATGACACCCAATCTCAAAGTCCTCATAGGAGACGACCAAATAGCTAAGCCAGACTCCCCATCAAGACTAAACTTCGAAGAAGATTACGGTCAGCTTCCTGTCAGCTTCGACCACGAAACAGACCCACAAAGAGTCATAAAAAGAGCAAATGAAGAACAATACGACGCAATCGTAACTGACCACGATTATAAACAAGACATTACAGGTTTAGACGTCCTAGGAGCAGTAAACGGCCTAGCCAGAGTTCTCGTCTTCCATACCGGAACAGAAACCGTCCAAAACCAAGGTTTTGAACGAGGAGCAGATTACTGCATTCCAAAAGGACTCCCACCAGAAGACTTTTATGAAATCCTAACAGGACGATCAGAAAATTTCAAGGATCAAGGGAAATTGCTCTCAGTCTAACCAACCCAACTATCCTTCGGCACAGCAATCCCTGCCCTCTGCAGAACCGTATTCCGCCAATGAAAACAATTCTTCTTCAGGGGATGATATCTCGCCCACACAACATCCTTCACAGCCTTAACCAAAGCCCTCACCCGCTCATCATCTTTCGTCACCACTACACCTCCTTCCTTTTGAGAAGCCTCCTCTCGAACCTCTCCCGGAGCCAAACCGAAGAAGTTGATCCCCATACCCTGAGGATAAAACCCTACCTTCCTCGCCCTCTCACCATCAAACACCTCCAGAGAGGTATGCACAAACGGCGTCGGCACAAACCCCACCCATATCCGACGGTAACACACTTTCACATAAGCCATGTTAAAAGAAAAGAGAGAGGATATAAGAACCTATTCCCCAGGCTCATCCCTAAAATAAGAACGAGCATAGGCAATCAAGAATTCCTGACCCTCCTCAGTCAACTCCTCAAATTGAGCTGTCATAGAAAGAGCACTGCTTCTTCTTGCTGGATCATAACTGGCATAATGCTCCTCATCAGAAACTCTTCCAATCGGAAAATAATCTCCCCCAAACTGAGATCCAGGAAGATATTGTCCACCTTCAACATAGATCACAGCTCCACTGGAAGGAGGATTAGCTAGATGAACGTTCTGGAATGAAACAATGCCCTCTAGAGACTCACAAAACCCAACGAGACGAACATCAACATCATAAACAAAAGCCTGCAGATTATCATCACCCATCGTTCTTAGTAATAACTCTCACCCTGAGAACTACCGAGCTCACCTTCAGGCCCCATATCAACAGGCCCCCTCGTAAGCAAAACAATCAACACAATCAGCAACACAACAAAGATAATCGCCAACACAATCAGCAACACAGTGCTTCCAGAAGTCGCATGAGCGCCCTCAGCCCGCAGCGTGAACGGCTCTCTCTGCACCAATTGTCCGCCAGCGTGAACATTCACCGCAAACGTATGCGTGCCCGCATCAGCAGCAATCACGCTAGCTGTAATCGTCCGACTCGTGCCCGCAGGAATCGCAACAACAGGATCGCTCAACTGAATACTCAAACCGTTCTTCCCTTCAACCACCAACTCATACACTTGCACCCGGTTTCCATCATTGACTAAGATAATCTGATACTCACTAGTCTGTCCAGGAGCAGCGCTCGCCGTATGCACCGGAGCAACAACCATCGTGCTCGCACCAGCACCAAGAACAGCAACTTTTCGAGTCATCTTCTGAACCGTATTAGCATTGAACGCCTCAACTTCAACCGTATACACACCAGGAGCAGCAGTCTTTGGCAACCGCAAGAACAATCGTCGAGCTCCCGCATCTTCCTTATCAGGAACATTACCTCCTTCATCAACAGGGCTCAAATCACCAAAGTATGCTCTGTCCTCAACACCCAAACTAGGAATCCTGACAACCACAAACGTGTCGTCAGCATCTTGCCTTCCACGATTCTTCAGAACAACATCAACAGCCACACTGTCTCCAGCCTGAACTTCAGAGGAAACCTCGACATCAAGAATATCCAAATCAAAAGACTCTCTCTGCACGGAGAAAGTAATCTGTTGCTCAGCAACTCGCCCACCATTTCGGCTCTCAACCTGCACATGTAAGGTGAATGTCTCTTCCGTCACATCATCATCGAAGTCATCTGGCAAAGGAACCGACAAAATCTTACTATAGATTGGGCCCGCAAGCACATCAAACCGCTCACTCGTAGCAGCGTTCACTCGGCTTCCCGAAAACCACATCTTCACTCGGCTTTCTTCTTCAACAACCGTAGAGGTAAACTCAACTCTCACAGGAATGGCATCTCGGTAGAAGCCAGCAATCTGGGTCGTGCTCCCCGGGGTGACAGAAACGCCAGCAACTTCAACTTGGTTGATCGTGCCAACCGCACTCACTAGAGAGCTCAAGAACAGAACAGCAAACAAACCAACAATCGACAACCCAACCTTACTTTGTATCATGGTATTCCCCAGAAATAATTTGTTTATAAACTTTATGGTGATAACGTGCAAGTAACCTTTTCAGCGGGACAACAAAACTTAAATAGTATACCAAAGTATACTCCCATGGCAGCGTCGATAACAACCATCAAATTGCAGAAAAAAACCAAGAAACGGCTAGAAAAAATCCGAACACACTCCAGGGAATCTTACGAAGAACTCCTGCAAAAACTCCTAGACCTCCTCAACTCATTACGTGCCGATCCCGACCAAGCCTACGACCAACTTCGTAAGATAGAAAAACAACATCGGGAGCTAAGGAAAGAATGATTTTCGAAACCAGAAAAGGAAAAAGCCAAACGGCCTCTTTGTTGGCGGATAAGATTAATACCCCACCACCTTCAACCCAGGAATCTTCTCAAAATGTTTCACATTCTTCGTAAGAACGGTATCAACCCGATTACTCAAAAGCACGCCAGAAATCATACAATCGAACTTCCCCGGGCCAGACACCTTCTTCTTTAACTTCCAAAAGATCTCACTAGCCCTCTTAACACCGTTTATCTCCAGAGGATAGACAACCAAGTTGCGAAAAAGGCTATCATAATACTGCTCTTCATCCTGATGATCCGCCCTAGTTGTATCCAAACCAAAATAAATTTCTTGCTGATTAATAGCAGTGGTTACGAATTCACCTTGGAGGCGACCAAGAACGAGAAGCAAAGCAGGATCATTCCTCAGCAAGTCAATAAGGGCAGTAGTATCTAAGCCAATCATGCCAATCTCTGCTCGACCTCATTCCTAAAGTCTGCCATCACCTTCTTCCTCTTTTCCCAATCAATATTCTTCAATACCCCTGCAAATTTCAAAAGCGCTTCCTTGCTCCCCTTCTTCACCTGTTCTCGCTCTTTAAAATCAAGCACAACATCAGAGAAGCTCTTCTCCTTACCAGCACGAGCCTTCAGGTAGTCATAGGCTTCCTTCTTCAGAGAGATATTAATGTTAACCATGAGCACATAGTATGGGTGCTCATATTTAAAGCTTTCCTTTCCCCATTACTCGCCAAATCTCCAACCCCTCCACACTATCCTCAACCATCGCAGGCGACTCATTCACAATCCGAATCTCCCGATCCTTCGGCAACTTTGCCAACAACTCTTCCCACGCACTCCGCTCAGTAACTAAGTGCTTCTTCTCCCCTAACTCACCATACTCAATCCCAGAAAAATGCACAAACCACAACCTCCCAGGAAACGCCTGCTCAATCGCAGCATAATCAACCTTCTTCTCCCGAGCCAAAATATGCGCATAATCGATACAGAAAGAACAGCCCGTCTCCCTTGACAAACGAGAGATCTCCTCAACACTTCCAAAGACATTCACCTTCCCCATCGTCTCCGGCGCCAGCTTGACCTCCCACTTCTTCTTCCCAAGAACCGCCATCATCTCCTCAATCCCTTGCCTCACCAAATCATACGTCCCTTCCCTATCCAACTCCTTTCCTTTCTTCAAATAATACCCGGGATGAAAAACCACAGCATCCGCTCCGAGCCACGAAGCAGCCTCACAACACCCGAGTATCCTAGCCTTGCTCTTCTCCCTCTTCTCGGCATCATCAGAACTAAGATTCACAAAATAAGGAGCATGAATACTCAACGTCATTCCTAACTCCCGAGCCTTCGCACCAATCCTCCGAGCATCCTCCTCTTTCAAATACACCGAATACGTAAACGCAATCTCACACGTCTGTAAACCAAGTGCAGCATACTTCTCCAAAACAGCTTCAGCCCCCTTAGCACCCCCAAGTCCCGCCGGCCCAAATCGAATCATCCCCAAAAAAGAAAGAACAAGTTAATAAAACTACTCCACAGATTCTGCTCGACCCCGGAAAACAAGTAATGGTTTGCCCGCACCTTCTTGATGGATCCAAGAACCCTCAAATTCCCCCCTCTCACATAGGAGGAGATGCTCTGAGGGAAAATCAGTAGCATTCAGATAATTCCTAAGTTGAGTATGGGCAGTTTCATTAAGGAGTTCTTCATCAATCTCAACAGAATACGTCGAACCGGAATGGGGCAGACCCCTAGCACCCTGGTGATTTCCTTCAAGCTCCTCAACAGCATAAAAAGGGCCATGCTCACTTACAAGCTCTCGCAACTTCATGATCTGATCGCTCATAATTCCCCTTCCCCCAAGAACTACTTAAACATTTCCATAAAAACAAAAAACCTAACCATTCAACCCCTGATCAATCTGACCCAAATTCTCCAGAATATGCGTATGCAACTTCTCAATCACCAAATCTTGCAAAGACTCCTTCAGCTCCCCCTGACACTTCGCAATGTCTTTCTCCGGATATGCAGCTATACCATAATTATATGAACACACCATCTCTTGTCCAGACAGCGCCGATAAACCAAGCTCTCCCTCCCTGGCCTGCAACAACGTCACCCTGATTCGACAAAGGTTCCCACTCCTCCCGAGAACGTCATACCCCCAAAAAACCTCAGGTTCCTCATTCACGTATCCAATATTGTCCACACATTTTCGCATCGCCTCTTGATAGCACGCAAATGTATCACATTCTGCCTGATACACAAACGTCATCCACGTCGCAAGAAAACCAAGGATAACAAGCACAATCAACAACAATACCGGCAACACCCTCTCGCTCCGATGCCGACTCCGACGAGCCGACTTCCTCACAATCTTAGGATCATACCCTTGCTGCAACAATTCCTCAACGCCCTTCTGCAAGGAATACCCTTGTTTCCGCACCGACCGAAGCCAGCCAGCTAAGTGTTCAATAACATCCTCTTCAGGCTTCTTGCTCACTCGGGGCGCCTCTTTCTTCATCACTCTCTCAATAAAGAGACGTATTTAAGATTTGCTCAGGAAAGCAAAGAATAGGCCAAGCATGCATAACTACTAAGCCGACAGCCTTCAATAAATGTCACCATACCTCTCACATTAACAATGGGGTGTTCCTCAGAAGCCCATTCTTCATCAGAAGTCATTCTTTTCATCTCTCGATAAAGATAGCCAGGTTCGAATCCTACACGAGCAAGCTTCCCCCATCGAATGCCTGGCTCTGGTGCTTCCTCACGCCTGACCGAGCCTGCGTCACCATCATCTCTCATAAAACCAAAAAGAAGAGAACCTATTTAACCCTTTCTACAAACTCACCAACTCAACCTTCGCTCCACTAACCGCCGCAAAATTCGTAGCCCCCAAATAAGCAACACCCTTCTCGTCACAAGCCTTGATAATCGCACCCAAAGCATTCCCATCCAAAACAACAGCAGCAATCCCTGTCCGAGAATTCCGAACACTCCGAGTCACTTCCCGATGTCCGACTTTCTTAATAACATCCATGGCTCCGTCCAACAACAACGCCTCACCACTCCCCTTAATATCACTGAACTTCGCCCGCAACTTCGCCTTCACATCACCATCAAACGTAATCTCAGCACTCGACGCCGTATCATCATACCCTTTGCCAACTTCAGTCTTTCTCCGCAACGACAACAAGATCTCTTTCCCGGTCAACTCCTCAACTTCTTTTCCGTCAGGGGCCTGAGCAACATACTTCACCTTCGCATTCGCCAACACATTCTTGGTAATCAAGGCCCCTCCCCTATCTCCATCAACAAACAAAGTCAACTCCTTTTCTTCTCCAAGCTTCGCAATTTCCTTCGGCAACTTCGCCCCGTCCATACCGATAACATTATTCACTCTATTCTTCAACAGGTTCACAACATCCGCTCGCCCTTCAACCACAATCACTTCGTCCCCAGACAAATCACCCGCAGGCAACTTCTCATCTCCATAATCCTGAATCTTCTGCACTCTCGCTTCCTCTTTCACGGACTGACTCATCTCTCCGAATTCCGAACCACCATCAAGCCCTTCCAAAAGCTTCTTCGCCCGATCCAAAATATAATCTCTCTTCTCTCCCCGAACATCCTCAATCTTCGTTACCTTAATCTCGGCCTCAGTCGGCCCCACCCTATCAATCGTCTCCAGAGCCGCAGCAACAATAGTCGTTTCCGATTTATCCAACGCACTCGGCAAAAAGATCTCACCGACACTCTTCCCATCAACCGTCTCCAACTCCACCTCAATACGCCCAATCTTTCCCTCTTTCTGCAACTCTCGCATCTCTAAGGCCTCTCCCAAAAGTCCCTCAGTTTGCCCAAAAAGGGCTCCAATAACATCCGACTTCTCCAACGGCCCCTGAGCAGTAAAACTAGCTTTAACCATATACTTGATCGATACAGGGCTTACTTTTGCCATCGTTTTATTTGTTCTCCAGGCCTTGCGACCACAGAAAGAAAGTCGTAATCTCTAATGCCCAAAGGAGGGCGTGAATGTGAAGTCAACTCTAACCTTACTTCGTTCTTTCCTGCATACACCACCCTCACACACTATATAAAACCTTCGTTTCCAACCAAAAGATTAATAAACATTAAACAACATTAAATAACACTAAAAGAGGCTCAGATGGCTTAAAGACCTGCAACTTCCTCTTTGTTTTGGAAGTTGCACGGGATTGAGAGCCACAAAAACAAAACAAACATGGCTCTCAAGACGTTCAATATTGATCACGACGTGCACAAAGAATTTGCAGACCACTGCAAAGCCCACGGCATTTCTATGAGCAAAAGAATAGAAAACTTCATCAAATTAGAGCTTCAAAACCTCAAACAAGAACAAAAACCTGCAGCCCCTTCATTGCCCGAACACCCTCCAACAACACTCTCCTTGCCTCAACCAGATGATCATCCACTAGGAAAGTATTGCTAACCCATCATCCTAACTTTTTCAACAGAACAAGAGAGATCTCCAAGAACATCAACATAATCGCTGAGAGGTGCAACGTGGTAAGATTCTCTCGCCTCTTCACCCGGGAAGAATCTCTGAGCAAAAACAAACTGCTCCTCTGTGGAATAACCAAGAGAAAGAAGAAAACGGACAACAGTTTGAAGCGTGTTCCCTTCATGGATTACATCGTCTATGATAAGCGCAGGCCCTCTCTTTTGGTGAAATTCTTCCAAAGTCTCTCCTCTTTCAGGGAAAAAGTTATAGACAGTGAACCTCTCTGCCAACTGCCTCTGCGTATCTGGGTGAACACTTTGATACAGCCTGTCAAGTGCATTCTTACCTGAGTCCATCACGACAAACCCATCAAGAGAAGTCTGCTCTGCACCTAATGGATTCTCGACATTCTTCATCATAGTCTTCTTGGAAGACCTTATATAACTCTTTCCCATCACAACAATCCTTAAATACCTCCAACCCCAAAAACAAACATGTCCCTTTCCAAATTCGCAGACAAAAACCAAGACGCACTCTACGTTGTCTTCAGAATCCTCGTAGGACTTCTCTTCCTCCAACACGGAGTAATGAAACTCTTCGGCGGCTTCGGCGGCAACGCAGTCGAACTCACATCACTCATGGGCGTCGCAGGCCTGGTAGAATTCTTCGGAGGTCTCTTCATCGCCTTCGGTCTATTCACAAGATTGGCAGCAGCAATCGCAGCAATCCAAATGATCGTGGCCTATGCCATGGCACATCTCGGCAACGGCCTCATCCCAATAATGAACGGCGGCGAACTCGCCCTCTTATACTTTGCAGCACTCCTCGCAATCCTAGCATTCGGAGCAAGAAGACTAAGTCTGGACAACATGTTCTTTCACCGAGAAACCTTCTGAGAAAAAGAAAGAGCGGAGATAGCAACCCCTTCGAGTATTTAAACCTTCTCCTCCAACTTTACCGTCGACAAAAATCACCGCAACCTTTATATACAAAAACCTCCAGAAGTAAACAAGTCAACATGGCTACACAAAAAGAGGTGTCAGAGGGAGCTGAGGTTGTCCAAAATCCGGACGACGAACTCACCGTTGACAGTATGCTTGATGGACTAGATTCCATGCGTGATTAGTTTTTTTATCTTTCCACGCCCTGCCAGCCAGGGCTTTTTGTTTTTCTCATCCAACGAAATAAACTCTTCCAGTCCGCTCACACTCTCTCCCCTTCTTCAGCAAACTCTCTGCAATCTTCCCCCGATCAACAAGAGAACGATACCTTGCTAAATCATAAGAGAACAGTTCCCAAAAATCATCCCTTCCCACAGAGGTCAATCTCCTGGCTTCAAAAGCAACACGATGATAAGGGCAACTAAAATCCAAATCCTCTCCCATCCTGCCTCCAAAAAATTAAGCCTTCTTAGCCGTAATCTCAATACAAACACCAGCACCAACAGTAGCACCAGCATCCCGAATAGCGAATCGAGCCATGTGGGGATTGTCTGCCTGGCTCTCCAGCACAAGGTTACCAATAGGCTTAATCTTCACCTTAGCAACATCCCCGTTCTTCAAAAAGTCTGGGTTCTCAATCTTCTCTTCCCCTCGCTGAACCTCAATCAATTCCGTAAACTGGCAAGGCACTTGAGCCGTGTGCACGTGGAACACCGGAGTATAACCTTTAGCAATAACCGTAGGGTGAGAAATCACTGCAACCTGGGCAACAAACTCTTCAGCCATCGTCGCAGGCTTCGCAGAGTCACAAACAACATCTCCTCGAGCAATATCCTTCTTACCCACGCCTCGAATGTTAATTCCTACGTTGTCTCCAGCTTCAGCCTGAGGCAACTGTTCGTGGTGCATCTCCACAGTTCGAACTTCGCCCTCGATTCCAGTTCCACTTCGCCCAGGAAGAACAACAACCTTCTGACCCACCTTCATCACACCAGTCTCGATCTTCCCAACAGGAACCGTTCCGATACCAGTAATTTCATACACGTCCTGAAGAGGCATTCTCATAGGTAATGTAGTTGGCTTCTCCGGATCGTCAAACAAGTCAAGCTGCTCAAGAATAGTTGGCCCCTTATACCAGTCCATCTTGTCAGACTTCTTCGCAATGTTATCGCCCATCAGACCAGAGACAGCCAAGAAAGTCGTCTTCTCCGGATCATATCCGGCCTGCTTGAGAATCGCAGAAACATCTTCGATAACTTTCTTGAAAGCATCTTCCTTGTAGTCAACGGTATCCATCTTGTTCACAGAAACAGCAACCTGAGAAACTCCCATAGTCTTTAGCAACCAAATGTGCTCTTTCGTCTGAGGCTGAACACCTTCCTTAGCAGCAACCGTCAAGAAGGCAGCATCCGCCTGGCTAGCTCCGGTGATCATGTTCTTCACGAAGTCCTTGTGCCCTGGTGCGTCAATAATCGTAACCTCACGCTTGTTCGTCGGCAACTTCTGGTAAGACAAATCAATAGTAACTCCTCGCTCCCTCTCTTCCTTAAACTTATCCATAACATAAGCGAATTCAAAACCAGCCTTCCCGTGCTTCTCAGCCTCGGTCTTCAACTTCGCCAGCTCTTGCTCAGGGAGCACTCCAGAGTCGAACATCAATCGACCAATACAAGTAGACTTTCCATGATCAACGTGCCCAACAAAGGCGATGTTGATAATCGGTTTTTCCTTAGCCATGCGGAGTGTAGAAATTGTGGGTATATAAACGTTTCGCCTTCTCAGCGATCGTCGTCGAGAAAATCCATAAAACTCATAGGACTAGACCGAGAACCTTAATGATCGTAGAAACAATATCTTTCAATTTCATCTTATCAGGATCGGGTTTATCTAATTCCTCATTGAATTCCCTATACAGGTTACTCACTTGGCTTTGCATAGAGATATTGGTATTCTGGTTTGTAATGTTAATATGCATCGGGTTGGAATCTTGTTTAGGGGAGGGTTCCTGAGAGTCTTCATCTAATCCAACGTTAGTAGCTATGAGGTCTATCTGTTCCAATAATTGATTCATAGATTCTTCGATGTCTTCTTGGTAATCTTCAGTGAAAATGGCCTTCTGTATCTCATAAATCTCTTCCATATTATAAACCCAACTTTCTCTTGCATTATGCAATAGTTCCTTGATGTATGAAAGTTGTTGTATGTATGCATTGCACTTTGATAATGTAAGGTTCTCAATATCTTCTGATCTAAGCTTTTTGTGAAGGGCTCTGATTTTATTCTTGGTGTCATTAGTTACCATGATAAATCACACAATCAATGATACTTAAAATTTTCTGAAGAGACGTTTAAGATCCTTCTTCCTCGTCCTCAACAACAGTCATCCCCTTCCTCCCCCGAATCTTCCGAATAACATCATCCTGCAAACCCTGAGGTAATCTCTGAAAGGTCTGATCCATCAAACTAGAAATCCCACGACCCTCAGTAGCGCTCCGCAAATCATTACTCCATCCAATCATTTCCGAAACAGGAATCTTAGCTTTAACAGTAACACTCTCCGCCTGCTGATCCACATCCTCAAGAACACCACGCTTTTGAGAAACCAACGAGGTAACTGCACCCATAAACGAAGCAGGCGCTTCAATCTGATGCGTCTGAATAGGCTCAAGAATCGCAGGCCCTCCCTTCTGCATCGTGCTATGCATCGCCTTCCTCACCGCAGGATAAATCTGCGCAGGCCCTCGGTGCATATGGTCAACGTGAATCTTCGCATCATGAATGATAAACTTCGACTTCATCAAAGGTTCTTTAGCAAGAGGCCCACCTTCAACAACCAACTTCCATCCATCCATGATAGAATCAATAATATCGCCCAAAAGAACAAGACCTCTCGTCCGATCCTCAAAAATATTCCCCTTGTAGATCTCCCTCACTTGCCGAGCCTCATCATTACTCATTCCCTTCTCAGCAAGAGTAGCCCAAACATCTTCCGCCTTCTTCTTCAACCTCGCCTCCGGCAATTCATCATTCTGAGTAGCCGCATACACCTCATCTTCCAAAGGCTCAATACTAAATTTGAAAATATTATGTCCGTTCGGCGTCCTCGATTCAATCACTCCACTCTCTCCCATCACAGTCTCTCTATACACCACAATCGGCGCTCCAACTTTCACGTTCACATTCTTCTCCGTCTTAATTCTATTCTCAATAATTTCTAGGTGCAACTCACCCATCCCAGACAACAAATTCTCTCCGGTCTCCTCGTTAATCTCAACTTTAATCGATGGATCTTCCTTCCCCACTTATCGAAGAACATCAATCAGCTTCGGCAAATCAGCGGCCTTCTCCGCTTCAATACTCTTCGTCACCACAGGCTCGAAGATATGCTTGATTGCCTCAAACGGCTCCATCTCATCCGTAGAAACCGTCTCTCCCGAGAAGACGCCCTTCAACCCAACAAGCCCAACAATATTCCCAGCCTTCACCTCATCCATCTGCATTCTCTGCGCACCCTTATAGATCGAGACCTGTTGCAAATTCACTCGCTTCTTAGCCAAATTCATATATACATCATCGCCTTGCTTCAACGTCCCACTAAACAATCTTCCCGCCGCAACCTCTCCAGCATTCTTATCAATCACAATCTTAGTGCAAATAAATGCAGGCTCGCCCTGAGCGTTACACAACACCAGATCCTTCCCCGTCTGACTCTCCAAATCTCCTTGCCAAATCTTAGGAATCCTATATTCCTGGGACGTCTTCGGATCAGGGTGATGCCCAATAGACATATCCAAAACAACCTCATGCAGCGGCGCCTTCTCCGCCAATTCTTTATACTTCTCATCGCCGCCCTCATACGCTTCAATAATATCCTTAAAGCCCAACTCTTTCTTCTTCATAAACGGCACACTCATCGCCCAGTTATGATACGCACTTCCAAACGCAACGCTTCCATCAGCAACACTCACCTGCCATTTGTCCCCATACTCTTCCTCAGCAATCCCTTTGATCAATTCGTTCACCTTATTGATAATTCCCAAGAACCGCTCCTGCATCTGCTCCGGCGTCAACTTCACTTCCTTAATCAACCGGTCAACCTTATTGATAAACAACACCGGCTTCACTCGCTCCCTCAACGCCTGCCTCAAAACAGTCTCCGTCTGAGGCATAATTCCCTCACTCGCACAAACAAGAACAATACATCCATCAACCGCCCTCATAGCCCTAGTCACGTCCCCACCGAAATCAACGTGCCCAGGAGTATCAATCAAGTTAATCAAATAATCTTTCCCTTCAACTTCGTGCACCATCGAAACATTCGCCGAATCAATAGTAATCCCTCTCTCCGATTCATCATCATGAAAGTCCAACACCCGAGCATCTCCAGCAAGATCCTGAGACATCATCCCTGCCCCAGCAAGTAAGTTATCAGAAAAAGTCGTCTTCCCATGATCAATGTGCGCAGCAATCGCTATGTTCCGAATCTGCTCCGCCTGCCCCATTAACTTTTTGACATTGTCTGTGGAAGTATCAGCCATATGTTCGCTCCTGCTTCCACAGGCTTGGGAAGCTCTGCTTCACATTGTCTACAGAAGCATCAGCTGTAATTCTTTCTTGCTTCTGTATGCTCGAGATGTTTCTCATCTCGATGTCTGTGGATGTGTCTGCCATGTTTTAATCCTGTTAAGATGAAGGGTCATGCGAAAAGAGGTTTTTAAACTTTCACCTTCTTTACCACAACAACATCTTCATCAGTCCCTTTCGCCGTCCTCGCTTTCTCAAATACATCTCTCGGAATGGCATAAAATGCTCTCGCATCACCAGGCCCAGAGTCATGAACAAACACGTTCCTCTCATCATATCCCACAATCGGAACAATATGGCCCTGATATCCTTCCTTACCCGTAATCTTATTCCAGTCTAGCAACACAATCACCAGAGAATCCTCTGCCAACAAACTAAGCAGCTCCTCAAGCTCAAAATCCTTCTCTGATAAGGAGACACCAAGCTCCCGACAGTCTTTCACAAGTTGTTCCATTTTTACTTTTGCCGCATCTGCTCCGGCAGTATGCTCTTGGTAATATGCTTCCTCAAAATGCTCCTCGTTGATCCCCAAAACCAACGAGAAAAACCCTGCCTCAAAACCAAACTTTGCTGCCGCCCGAGCCAAACCTGCAGTCCATGTCACACCATCGTCTTCTGGTAAACATTCAGCCCTAATTTCATCCAACTCTTTCTCCACACCAAAATACCTCAAGACCATATCCAACGCCACAGGCCCACAATCAGTGCCCCTACTTGTATTCTCCACAAAAGGAACCTCAAGCTTCACGTTGCAGCTCCTTCAAACACACCGAAAACTCCAATGCCTTATCCTTCCCCGAGAATCCATGAGCATGCAACCACGCCCGCATCCCATACTTCACTTCAGCAAGCCTCCTCACCTGATCCAAAGCAAGCCCTCTCTTCTCTAGCTCTCCTGCAAAATACTCCAAAACTCCAGAAAGCTTTTCCAAACATTCCCGATACGCAGGATGTTTGGTGTATCTCAACTCCACCAACTCTTTCTGAAGAAGAATGTCCGCCACCTCGAACAGAAAATTGATCTTTTTCTCCTCAGTCCGATCCGCATCAAACTGCCTCATCTTCTCGATGGCCTCTCCAAACTCAGTCTTCACTTCTCGACCCCTTTTCTGATCAATATACGTCGGCGTGAACGTGTGCACATCAACAAAACCATCTCCCAACCACGAGTCATAATGCTGTCTTCTCCAACCAATCTCCTAGAAGGTCTCAGAGTATAAATCACTTCTATGCTTTCCTGCAAACTGCCAATAGAGCGAAGCATCTCCTGCATCTGCACCTCGCTCAACTCATTCTTCTCCTCAGAAGTATCCTGATACATCTTATCCAAGATCTGTTGCAGCGCAGACAATAACTTCCCAAGCTGCTGCTTTCGCTTGATCAATGTCTCCGGCGCAATGGTCTTCTCCAATCTTTTATTCACATGCATCACAGAATTCCTAAACACCGAGATCGCCTTCAAGTCTTCCTTCAACTTTCCCTTGGTGTCATATTCCTGCTGCCACTCACCCACCTCACGTTCCAAAAATTCAACAACAAGCTCCTTCAGGTTCTTATCATTCAACAAAGCAACATCTGTCCCCATCTTCTCATGAATCCGAAACAGCCGACTCTCAAACTCAGACAACTGAATGAAAAAAAGAATCCGCACCGGTCGCTTAAAGAACGACGCCGTCTGAACATATTTCCCACCTCCAAGATCAACCACTTCACACGTATCCAGAATATCGATCGTGTCCCAGATCGGCGTCTCCGGATTTCTGTGTAACGACTTCCCTTCAAACTGTCGTTCCCGAGCCAGAAGATCTAGCGTAAACTGGTTAGACACTCTTGAGAAAAACTTCTCAAATTCTCCAGGATACATAAGAACGAACCACTCCCTCATTTAATAAATGTTTCTTACCGAGCAGAATCCGCCTGCTTCTCCGCATCATTCTTTTTCATCAAAGAAAAACTCTCCATATTCCCATCCGCCGCCAACATAATCTCATTAGCCAGAGCCTGCACCATTTTCGTCTTCTTCCCGAAACTCTTTCCATACGCTCCTTGCACAAACCATCGCAACGCCAAGTCAACCCGACGCAAAGGAGCACAGTCCACAGCCTGAGGATACCGAGCCCCAGCAATCTCCAGAATAGTAATCTCATCCCGAGGCGAACCATTTTCTATAGCAGTAACCAACACCTGCAACGGGTCTTTGCCCGTCTTCTCCGCAATCAAAGCCATAGCATCCAACACCAACTTCATATTCTTGTTCCACTTACCAGTCCCCCACGAAGTCATGATCTTATGCTTCTTCCCGACATGACCAGGAACCGCCAACCTATTCGCAAGCCTCTCCAGAATATGCGTCTTCGCCTTCCCGAACTTCGCCTGCTGCGGCCTGCCAAAAGTTTTAGCAACAATAATCCCATCCAAACCTAAGTAAGGAACCATCGCAGGATCCTTGATCTCAATCTTGCTCCCATCAAACCGATCGAACACTTGTAATGCTTCTTGCTCGGCCATTACACACGCCTCGCTTGAAGATCAACAACAACACCCTCTACCGGTGGAGCGAATAACTCAGGCCTGCCAACAACAGGAATCTCTTTCTCGAGATACTGATATCTTGTTGGAACAAACATATCAGATTCTCCAGCAAGACCTATTTCCCTCTGCAAACCCAAAGAAAGAAGCTGACGACAAACACGGTCTTTATTATCAGGGGTAAGAATCATCAGATTTTTTTCTGGAGCAAGAATCATCATCTTATCGCCGCCCCTTCTCAATCTTCCCCGTCACCAGACGAGCCAAAGGCTGATCGTTCACCTTAATCACCTGAAATCGAATCCCTCGAATGTCCCCTTTAGACCGCCCCTGCTTCCCCCCAATCCGTTCGATGACGACTTCATCGTGCTCATCGATAAACTTCTGCCCGAGATTCCCCGGAATAAACGCCCCAACCTGAATCCCATTCTTCACCAACTGCACCTTGCAACACTTCCTCATCGCAGAGTTCGGCTGCGCCGCCTCTTTCTGAAACTTCTCAATAACAATCCCCTTCGCCTGCCAGCTCCGACCAATCGGATCAGACTTAATCTTCAGTCCCTTCGCCCGAGCCTTAAACGTCTTCTGCTGCCATCGAGCCTTCTTCCGGTTCTTCTTCAGCTTCAGAGCACTTAACAATCCCATACTACTCCCTACAAAGAATGGTTTTTAAAGATTCGCCTTCATCAAATAGGGTGAAAATGGAAGAAGCAGACGCCATTATCCTTGTGCATATCGATTGGGAAGGAGACAGAGAACTCGACGAAGGCCAAATAGATAGACTGAGGAACAGACAAACAAGCGTAGCAAAAAGAGCAACGCAGCTCGGATCTAAATACGAAATGCCGATTTTCGTGATCCCAACATTCGAGGAAGAAGAGTGTCTCGCCCTATTCGATTCAAGCATAACAGACCCTTGGAGAATGGTGCCTCATGAGATGTATAACCGCCCACAACCTCTCCTCGCACGCATCGCTCAAACCACACACAGGAAAATAGAAGATCTCTTTCTCATAAACGGTGGCGCAATCCGTCATCTCTGCGTAGCATCCCTCGGCTACCGAACGGCGAGAACCTACGAAGGCCCTCCTTACGATCCGAAAGAAGAACCTGCTGAAGAAACCCCAACAAGAAGAGCCTCACGATCACAAGTAATCGATGAAATCACGATTTCAAAGATCTAGAAACATTTTTGAAGAATCCACACTTAGAAAAGGCATGAACTATGCGCCAGGAGCACAGCTCAGGGTCTGGGACTTCCGAGACCAAGAACAAACCAATCATCCCCCCATTGCTAACAAAATAATGTCTGCTAAAACCCCAATCAAGCCACTTCCTCAGCTCTTGAGTATCTCCCTTATTCCACGCCTGAAATCCTATCATCGACCCTTCTCGTTTATTGGACTCTTTATACCTCCTTTGCATCGTATCTTCCTGGACGACATCAATCCTTCAGCGCTGCACTGAGAGCATTCAAAGAGTTTCACCCCCTAGCGTCTGTCAAATGACTTTCAGATCAACCCGAAACACACCACGAACGATCTCCTTTAACTCCTCAAGCCTCTTCTTATGCCTCCCCAAAAGCCCTGCCTTATTCTGCATGTTCCCTGCCTTAATCACCAACTCTCCGTCCTTAATCTCTGCCGACGTGAACTCCACAGGCGCCACAATCGAAGAAACAAACTTAGAAACCCCATTCTCAGCAGCCTCCTCAATAATCTTCACCTTCCTCCCTAACTTCACCTGGATAGCCTTCACATGCTTCGCCCCCGGCCCGATCGCCTTCGCAACCATACTCTTCGGCACCGCAAAGAACACCGTATTATTATGAACAAAACACTTACTCGTCTTCACCTTCGTCGCCTGATCCAAGACGTTAATATACCTCATCGTCTGCATCGTCAACACGGCCATCAGCACGCACCTCCAATTCCGAGTGCTGATGGAGCTGATGATTGTAGATCAGCAAGAACCATCAGCTACACAAACCTCCGTGCATAAATCCTAAGAAAAGAGCAGTCACCATAAGTAGTATCTTACTAGTCCGTCCCAATGATCGTATATAAACCTTGCGCTAGTGTCCGCAAGATTTATGCAAGCGAACCTCTCATATGTTCGAGGTTCGCTGCACCGAAGTTCGCAAACACAAGAGCGAACTTCGTGTGCTCGAGAATCTCAGACTCTCGTTGTATAAAACTATCTCCAGGAAAAATCAACCAACTCTTGCCAAAGCCACAGAAACGCCAAGTCGCTCTTCCCAGGGAAGGGGTTTCCATCCAACTTCAGCATTCCTTCGGTTCGGGAAACCAAAAACTCGAGCGCCGGGAGATCTTTTCAATTCCTCAAAAACAGTCCGAGCAACACCTTCGATCACGACAGCAGAATCTTTATCGGCAGCATAATGTAAACTCCAGGAAGAACTTCCATTCCCGTCATACGTTCCAACACTAATACAACGATTCACTCCATCAGGACTAGGCTGCTCAAAATACCGAATCACAGGCCTCTCGCTCATTTGCTCACCTTCAAATCCTGCTTCGCCTTATCTTTAGCTTTCTTATCATCTTTCCTCACCAAATTCCCAGTAACCTCCACCAACAACCCAGGCAACCCCGTCCCCACGGGAATTGGCTGGTTCAACAAAATATTCTCAATCACCGAGTTCAACTCATCACGACCACCCTGAATAGTAGCATGCACGAACTGCTTATCCGGCGTCTCGAATGTAGCTCGAGCCAAGATACTCTCCTTCTGCGAGATGATCCCCATTCGAGTAACTCCCTTCACCACACCAGAAGACGTCATCGCATCGGCAACCAACTTCATATGCCTCAGATCGATATCCAATCCTTGACCCTCGACCACCTTCACGATCTCATTCACAATCGTCTGCCGTGCTGCCTCAATACCCAACACCTTCGCCACATCATGAATATCATTCGACGTCACTCGATTCCGATCAACTCCCTTCACCTGCAAGATCGCCTCTAAATTAGAGCCGGCAGTCAACACCACATAATCCTTATCCCGCTTCGCAACCACAACCTGCGACACACCCTTCACGCCAGACACAATCGTATCCTTCAACTTCTCCTTCAACTTATAAATCTCCTTAAAGTCTAGCCCTTCAACACCAACCGTAATCCCTAGATCCGAGCCCTTCGCCTCAAAATTCTTTTCTTGCAACCGCTCGAGAATCTTCGGTGCCCCAACATGCACCTGCTGCAGCCCCTTCCGATCCAACTGGATCTTAATCTTCTTCTGCCCAAAGTCAATCGTGATCTCCGACAAAATCTCCTTCAACTTCACTTCCTTAATCTTCTCCGCAACCACACGAGCATCCTTTTCATTATTCGCCTCTTTAGAAAGATACACTTCCATCTGCGGAGTCGAAGGTTGCTTCCGAGCATCCAAAATCTCGATAAGCCGAGGAAGACCCAGAGTAATCTGCATTTGCGCCACACCAGCATGGTGGAACGTATTCAACACCATTTGCGTCGAAGCCTCTCCGAAACTCTGCGCTGTGACCACACCAATCGCCTCCCCGGGAGCAATCTTATCATCTTTCAAATGCAGCTTAGAAACATCCCTCCCATCATCGCCATACAGAAACTGCACGATATTCTCCGAAGCGTCCCGAACAGTTCCATCATACTCAACTTTCAAATCTTGCAACGCCGAAACCAACCGCCTATACAAATACCCAGACTTCGGCGTCCTCAAAGCAGTATCCATCAGGCTGTCTCGTCCTGTAATAGCTCCAAAGAAAAATTCATCCGGCCGCAGCCCCTCAAAGAACGAACTCTTGATAAATCCATGCGCCTCAGGACTCAAATTCCCCGGTTCGAAGAAAGACAGCGTCCTGTCGTTATACCCAAAACTAATTCTCCCACCCCACAACGACTGTTGCCCCACACAACACCCAATCTGCGTAATATTCAACATACTTCCCGCAGCCTTCGACGTAATCATCTTATTCACGTTTCCTTCCTTCGGGAAGTGCGCCTCAACCACCTCACCAACTTCCGTTCGCACCTCGTTCAGGATCTGCAACATCTTCGTTTCCCGAGTTTCCTCCGCACTCTTCCCAGGAATCAAAGCGAGCGTCTTATCCTCATACGCCTTCGTCACCTCGTCCGTCTTCTT
>NYZR01000010.1 GCA_002687255.1 Candidatus Pacearchaeota archaeon
AAGAGTGATGTGTTGACGGTTGTAGCGACGGCTGCTTAATTTTTTCATCGTGCTTGGAGCGCTCGTTTTTTGATATCGTGTTACAGCGAACACAGGGCGATGCTACATCTCCTGGGAAAGGTATATAACGGGATCTATCTTGTTGGAATTATGGGGAGATGTTTGTTTTTTGGTTTGTTTGTATTGGTGTTGTTTGCAGGTTTGGCAAGTGCGGCTTTGGGGATCAGTCCGGCGAAGTTAACTTATGATTTCGTTCCGGGGATGGAGCATGAGATTGAGTATACTGTTATTTCTGATCGGCCAGATCAGGTGGCTTTTGTTTATAGTGAGGGGGCGTTAGGTGAGTTGGTTGGTGTGAGCAGGGAGAAGGTGGTTGGGGAGGAGCAGTTTGTGGCGACTCTGCGATTTCCGCAGACTATGGGGAAGCCTGGAAGGCACAGGATTTATGTGGTGGCTAGTGAACAGAAGGCTGAGGGGATTGAGCCGTTGGGATCTGCCGTGACAGTGCGGGCAGTGATTGAGGTGTTTGTTCCGTATCCTGGACAGTATGTGGATGTTGCTCTGGATGTTTCGAATGGAAATGTTGATGAGACGATTCCTTTGGTTTTGAAGTTGGAGAGTTTGGGGACTGAGAACGTGACTGTTTCTCCGAGAGTTGAGGTGTTTGATCGTGATGGGACGCAGGTCGCTACACGTGGGTTTGATTCGTTCTTGTTGCCTAGTCGGGAGAGGAAGGATGTGCATGCTGAGATGTCGACGATGGGTTGGAAGCCGGGAGAGTTTCTTGCTGTTGGAAAAGCGAGCTTTGCTGGACAGACTAATGATGTGAATAAGACGTTTCTTGTCGGTTCTTTGTTCGTGAATGTGACGAATCATACTGAGAGATTGGTGAGGCAGGAAGGGATTCAGAAGTTTTTGGTAAACGTGGAGAGTCGTTGGAATGGGGCTTTGGATGAGGTGTTTGCCGAGGTGAATCTTTCGAATGAAGAAGGCAGTGTTTTTGTGAAGACGCCTTCCGTTTCTTTGAGACCCTGGGAATTTGCGGAGCTTGTTGCTTTCGTAGATACTGATGAATTGGATGGGGTGTATCAGAGCGAAATTGTGGTGAGGTATGCTGGTGTGAGCACGAGAGTGTTTGGTTTGTTGGAAGTTGGATCTGCAGAGCAGGTTTGGATGTGGGTTCTTGTTCTTGTTGTGGTTGCTTTGTTCTTGTGGAAGCGTTCGGTTTCGGAGCATGGGAAGCAAGATGAAAAGCGATAGAGTTTTGTTGCTGGCGGTAGCTGTTTTGGTTTTTGCTGTTTTGGTTTTTGCTGTTTCTTTGTCTGATTTTTTCGGCTGGGTCGCTGTTGATACAGAAAGGGTTTATGCTAGTGTTAATGTCTCTGATCGTGTGGGTTTTAATGTGAATGGCAGCGCTTTGACTTTTGGGAGTATTCTTCCAGGAGGATCTTCTTCGAGATCTGTTATTTTTCAGAATACTTATTCTTTTCCTGTTGAATTGAGGATTTCTGTGGAAGGAGATATTGCTGGGCTTGTTCAGGTTGGGGATGGGTGGGAGATTCCTGTTGGTGGAGGGTTGGAGATTCCCTTCTCTGTTTATGCTGGGCCTGGTGTTCGACAGGGTTTTTCTGACGGATTTGTGGTGTTTCGGATTTTGAGACAATGAGATTTGAGCTTGCGCAACCTCCTTGCTTTAGCTCGTGTGCAAGCAAGCACAAATCTCGAGCGTGAACTACCCGGGGGGCGGAGGACGCCCCAGGCTTTAGCCCGGGGTGGTTCACACAATGAGGTTCTTGGTCTTGGTGAGATGCTTTTGCGAAGCCAAAGATATTTAAGAGTGATCTTCTTGGTGTTGAGATGTTGAAGAGGGGGATGAGGAATGGTTTTCGTGTGGTATTGTTTTTCGTAATTTTTTTGTCGGTGTTTATGTTGTTGGGTAACGTGTTGTTGTATGCTTCGTATCAGCAGTTAGTTGGTGTTCATGGAAGAGCGACGGAAGGGAGTATTGGTTTTACTGTTGTTGATAGCACCAGTCCTAATGTGACAATTGTTTTTCCTGAAGCTGTTCAGTATACTTCTAGCACTGTGGATATCAATCTTAGCTTACATGAGTCTGGCTATTGTGAATATTCTCTTGATGGTGGGGTGACGAATAATACTCTGACGGCAAGAGATGGAAATACTAGTTATACTGGAGATACAGGTAGCATAGATGATGCGTTGTATACGTTTCGGGCATATTGTAATGATACTTCTGGGAATCGGAATGATACCGAGTTTCTTGCCTTTTCTGTTTCTACTGGCACTTCTAGCGACGCCGCTGCTGGCGGGGGCGGCGGAGGGGGTGGTGGAGGCGGTGGAAGTAGTCCTGCGAAGGAAACTACTTGGGTGGTTGATGTTGCTCGGTTGAAGGCTTCTGCGAATTTGGGCGAGACTAAGAAAAAGTATTTCCAGATCACAAATAATGGGGTGACTGCCTTGGTTTTCACGCTTCGTCATAATGTGGATTCCTATCTTTCTTTTTCCGACGATTCTTTGGAGATTGATCCGAATACTTCAAAGAAGGTGACTGCGACCTTTAAGGCACCTGAGAGAGGAAAACCTGATGTCTATACAGGGGAGATTACTGTTTCTACGAAGGGTTCTAAGAAGAAGATCCCAGTTATTTTTGAGGTTAGCTCAGGGAAGGCGCTTATTGATATGAGTGTTTATATTCCTCCTGTGTCTCAGAAATTAGGGGTCGGAGAGGATTTGACATTTGATGTTGAGCTTGATCCTGCTGAGGAAGGCGAACGTGAGGTGACCCTTTTGTATATGGTAAAGGACTTTTCTGATGTCGTTCATCTTCAGTATGAAGAGGTTGTGATGTTGGATAAGGCGATGGCACACCGGGTTTCTTTGGATGCAAGTGATCTTCTCGATGGGGAGTATATTCTGGTTGTGGCCGCTACTGATAGTCATGGCACAAGTGTGGATTCCCAGGTGTTTACTGTTGATCTTGGTGTTGCTCTTTCTGCTTCTTTTGGCATGGATCATTTTTCTTTGTTGTGGTTTGCGTTGGTTGCTCTTATTGCTGTTGCTCTGGGATGGTTCTTGTGGATACATCATAGGGGTCATGGGAGGGGTGGTCGGTTTAGGAGGAGGCGCTCTTCAGGGTTTGCGGCGTCTCTAGGTCTTGGTGAGTTACAAGGGAAGTTGATGGCTCTAGAGGAAGCGAAAGCTGGAGGGTTCGTGAAGGATTCATCTTATAGGAAAGGGAAGCGATCTCTTTCGTCTAAAATGAAGAAGAGGTTGGGGCGGTGAAATACTTGTCTTTTTCCAAAAAATGCCTTCGTGGCACGCCTCTGTTTTGCTCTGTTTGTGGATGTGCATCATGGCGCTTCGTGAGCCCATTTTTTGTTGCGTCTTTGGATCCGCCACCCCTTTTTCCCCACAGGTTCGCTGTGGCGCATACATCCACTGCTCTTGGTTACTACAGTGCTCTCTCCCCACGCCCTTCTGTTTTGCTCGCCACAATGTTTATAAAGAACTTTTCGTTGGGTAGGATAAGCACAACATGGGGTTGCGAGCGTGGCAAGTAGTGCTGGCTCACGACGGTTGGTTGCCTGGTTCAAGAAGAGTGTTCGGGAAGGGTATCCGATTAACAGGTGTGTGGAGGTCTTGCTGGACAATGGCTATGATCCTGTGATGGTGAGGGAGGCTGTAGAGCTTTATCACGGAGTGAGACCCAGGAAGGAGAAGGCTGAGAAAAAGAAAACAGGGAAATCAAAAAAAATGCCGGCGAAAAAATCTACGGGGAAGAAGGGTTCTTCTATGTCTGGGACTTCTGCATTGTCTGGAGCCATTCAAGATCTTGAGAGTGAGTTGATGAAGCTAGGGAAGAAGAAGCATGAAATTGAGGATGCTGTAGCTTCGGTCTCTGCTGAGGTGGCGTATTCACAGGCTCGGGAGAGAGAGTTCCAGCAGAAGATTTCTGCGTTGATTGCTGAGGAAGGGAGTTTGAAGAATCGTGAGAAGAATTTGCAGGCTCGGTTGGATAGAGTTGGGGATAAGATGGCGAAGGTTGCGAAGATTCGTGCTGAGATGGGTGATGTTTAGTATAGAAATGTTTAAGTAGGGTTTCTTGGTGAGGTGTGTATGTTTGGACTGATTCAAGAAAGATATCAGAGTCTTTCTGAGAAGTATACAGCTCTTGATCATCAAAGAAGTTCTCAGAGGGTGACTGTTGGTGGGAAGGAGCCACTTACTCTTTCTTATGATCGTTTGAATGGATTTCTCTTCGGTGAGAATGATGTTCCTGCGTCTGATGATCGAATTGCTCAGGTGAGATTGTATGGCGATGAGCATGGGTTTTTCCCCGAAGTTGTTGATGAAGGGGGTGTTGATAGAACTTCATTAGCACTGCAGCAGGTTTTGCGAGTGGTTCAGTTTCACAGGGATTTACCGTCTTAGCTTCTATTTATTCTTGGCAGCCTCTGTTTATCAATTCGGTTCGTGCTGCTGATGCTTCTAGGCCTGAGGGGAGTGAATGGTCTGTTAGGTGGACAAGGGTTCTCGCTAATAGATTGAGTTGTTGTGCGGCTTCGTATTTTTGGATGGTGGCTCGGAGCTCTTTTGGAGATCCTCTTCGTGCTTGTGCTTCACGTTGCTGTCCTTCTTGGTATTGTTTGAGAAACATGTTATTCAATCGGAAATCTCAACAAGGCTCCGATGCCTGTTTTTGTGAGGTTGATGAACTGCTGGCCGTCTTGGTGTTCGTCCGAGATTAAAACTACGGAGGCTCCGATGTTTTCTGCCATTTTGGAGAGTTCACTTGTTTTTGCTTTGCTGAGCTTTTTGTCTAAGAAGAGTTTGTCGACGGCGCCCCGTTCTAGGGCGACCTTGACTTTTTCCTCTCCGTAAGGTGCCATGTTCTTGTGTTTTCCAAGTGTGTCGAAAAACTGTTCTAGGATCTTTTTCTCTTTGATGAGTTCTTGTTCGGCGATGTCTTCTTGGGATTCTTCGACTAGGAGTTCTAGTCCGTGTTCGTCCACATAGCCAATGTCCTTGAGGGCTATGACTTTTTCTTTGAGCTTGGTTACGAGCTGCCCTTCTTCTAGAAATTCTTCTTTCGTCGGAATCGGCCCACCGATAAGGATCCCTTTTAGTTTGTCTAGATCGAAGAAGTGATCCTTCATGGATTCTGCTACTCTTCTGAAGAAATCTTTTGCGAGGCCTTCTGTTATTCTATGGAATCTTTGGCTGGACTGGCCGCCTGCACGAGTTTTTCCTGGAACTCCTGAAGTGAGCGATTGGAGCATCTTGATATCCTTGCCTTCAAGTAGTCCGATGCTTGCTTCTTGTCGGTCTATGGCTAGGAGTCCGAAGACTTCTTCCACTTCGAGCATGGCCTTCAGAGGTTCTAATAGAAATGTTTGATCGCAACGATACATTCTGACCTTGAGAGCTTTCGGTGGTTCGATGGCCCAGATCTCAATATTTTGTTGGCCTTCTTTTTCTGAAGTGTTGCCTGCATAAATGGCTAGTCCGTTTTCTGGGGTTTTCTTGTAGGTCTTGAGTTCTCTGATTATTGTGTCCAATCCATCTGTGACTGCCGAACGGGTTTGTTTGGATTTGATGTTCGTTGCTGTCGATCTTTCACCTTCTAATTGTTTTTGAACGAGGTTGATGTTCTGTCCCGTTGGTATGAGGACGGAGACGAGTTGGGTGTGGCGGCCTTTGATGGCATCTAGGGTTTCAATGAGTTCTTCAAGTTCTCTTGCTTGTTGGGGGGTGAGGTCTGACATGGTAGTTAGATGAGTGTGTGGTTTAAAAAATGTGGTGTCACACGAGATCTACTTTAAGTGCACCTTCCTTGATTTCTTCTGCAGAGGTGACAGCTTTGAGATCTTCGAGAAGGGGTTTGAGGAGGGTTTGTGTTTCTTCCGGTAGTGTTAGATAGATTTCTGCCTTCATAGATACTTTTGCTTCTGACTTTGTTTGTCTGGCTTTGGCGATGATCTCGAGGAGAGTGTTCCAGGCTTCCTGGTCTTTCTTAGAGGTTTTTAGTTTGAGCGGTGTGGGCCAGCTGCTTGTGTGAATGGAAGTTTCCTTTTCCTGCTTCTTGAAATGAGTTTGGTAGATTTCTTCGGTGATGAACGGTGTTATCGGTGCCATCATCTTCGTTATTGCTAAGAGGGCTTGATAGAGAGTGTAGGAAGCAGATGCTTTTTCTGTTGCTGTGCCGTTGTAGACCCTGTATTTGACTAGTTCTAGGTAGTTATCAGCGAAGGTGTGCCAGAAGAATGCGTCGACCAACATTTTTGCTTTTGATAGTTCGTATGATTCGAATGCGTCTGTTGCTGATTTTGTTAGGTTGTTGAGTTGAGTGAGGAATAACCTGTCCGTTTCGTGTAGCGTTGGTTGCGTCTTTTTTGGTTTTATGTTCATGAATACAAAATTAGCTGCGTTTATTATCTTGGTTACGAATTTCTTTCCGGCTATGAGTTCTTTCTCTGGGAATGGTAATGCGTCTCCTGCTTTTACAGAGGCTGAGAGGTATCTCAAGGCATCCGCTCCATAGTCTTCTATTACGTCCTGAGGAGATACCCCGTTGCCTCTTGATTTTGACATCTTGTGTCCGTCTTTTCCGAGTATCCATCCGTTGATATAGAGTTCATTCCACGGGTTTCTATTTTCGTGTAGTTGTGATTTCACTATGGTGTTGAAATCCCAGAACGTGATGATATCTTGGCCGTTTCTTCTTATGCTCATGGGTTGATTGGTGATTTTTTTGTATGCTGGTGTGTCTTTTAGCAGATCTTTGGTGATGGTTGGCGTGAGTGAAGAGGTCGCCCAGGTGTTCATCACATCTTTTTCTGGTATAAATTCTGTTGAGTTACATTTTGGGCATTTCTTTATTGGTGGTTTATCTTCTATGGGGTCGATGGGTAGTTGCTTTTCATCTGCGAGTATCGTCTCGTCACAACTTTTGCAATACCAGACGGGGAATGGAATCCCGAATGCTATCTGTCTTGAAATGCACCAGTCCCATTTTAGACCTTTGACCCAGTTTTCGTATCTGTTTCTCATATGGTCTGGGTGCCATTTGATTTCCCTTCCCCACTTTAGTAATTTTTCTTTTAGATCGAGATACTTGATGCACCATTGCTTCTTTTCTATGAATTCAATTTCTGTGCTACATCTTTCACACACATTCACTGGGTGGGTGATCTTCTTCTGTGATTTCAGCGCTCCAGCTTTTTTCAGGTCTTGGATTACTTGTTCTCTCGCTTCTTTTATCTTCAGTCCTTTGTATTTTCCTGCGAGTCCTGTCATCGTTCCGTCGGGAGCTATGGCCATTTTGATGGGGAGTTTGTGTTCTCTTTGCCATTCCATATCTGTTTGGTCTCCGAAGGTGCAGCACATTACCACTCCGGTTCCTTTCTCAGGGTCTGCCTTGGGGTCTGGTAGGATGGGAACTTCTATGTCGAATAAAGGGGTTTTCGCCTTCTTCCCTTTCAGTGGTTTGAATCTTTTGTCATCAGGATGGTAGAAGATGGCTACAATTGCTGGAAGGAGTTCTGGTCTTGTTGTTGAGATTATAAGGTCTTTGTTGTCTACCTTGAACACGATATCGCTGAATTGGCTGTGGATGTCTTTATCGACTAGTTCTACTTGTGCGATTGTCGTTCGGCAGGTTGGGCACCAGAGGGCCGGGGCGTCGATACGGTATTCTCTTCCTAATTTGTAGAGATCTATGAAACTTTGCTGTGAGACCCTTCTCGATCGTTCATCTATGGTTGAGTAGAAGATGTCCCAGTCGGCGGAGATTCCTAGTCTTTTTGAGTCTGCTAGGAATTCTGGTATGTATTCTTCTTCTATTGTTTTCAGGCAGAGTTCTATGAATTCTTCTCTGGACATGGATTTTGAGTCGACGTTTTTCTCTTTTTCAACTAGTCTTAGGGTTGGCAGGCCGTTGTTGTCTGTTCCGAATGGATTGAGAACTTCGAAGCCATTCATTCTTTTGAATCTGGCTATGAAGTCTTGCTGGGCGTCTCCGAAGGCGTGTCCCATGTGGAGTTTTCCTGAGATGGTTGGCGGCGGGGTGTCTAGGGAGTAGATTTTCTTCTTGGTTTTTGTGTCGAACTTGTAGATCTTTTTGTCTTCCCAGTATTTTTGCCATTTTCTTTCTATTTCTTGGATGTTTGTTTTGGGCATGCTCTTTTTTAGGGAAGAGGGTTTAAAGGGTTTTTGGGCTATCTCTTTTGAAGGATGAGCCCGTATTCATTGATTATCAGATAACGAGCTTTTTCTAGGATCATGGGTTCTGCTGCTTGTTGAAAGTGTTTGCTTGCCGCTTTTAGAATTTCTCTCATTTGGAAGATCTCTGTTTTTTCATGAAAGTGTTTGAGATCTTGCATTAAAATGGGGTGGTGTGCTTCTACCCCCTCACGTGTTGATTCTGGAGTGTATTCAAAATCAAGTATAATGAGGTTCCCTTTTGGTTTAATTCTTGTTACTAGATCTTTGAGAACGGCTTCTAATTCTTCAGGATCTCTTCTTTTGTCGAGGGCTTCGTGGAGCGAGAAGCTGCAGAAGATAGTGTCTAGGTTTTGGAATTGAGGCGGGAGGTCTTGGAGTGGTTTTTGGTAGACGTGGTAGGTGTTTGTGTTTCCTTGTTGTTTGAGCTTTTTTGCTAGGGATTTTGATTGTCGGAAGAGCGCTGTGTTAGGTTCTGCTCCGAGGAGCGTGCAGTGGTTTCTCTTTTCTGCGATGGCCTTGACATCTATTCCTGGGCCTGGGCCCACCACCCCGATGGTGGTTTGGTCTTGGAGACCGTTTTTTATGGCCCAAGTGAAGAGGTTTTCTTTTGTTTGGTAGTGGAGGTGCTCTTCGTAGACTTGGGCTATTTTTGTGTAGTTTTGATCGTTTCTTTGTGTCATTTTATACCTCCTTTGGCGAATTTGATTGCCCACATGCAGAAGATAAAGGTGTTGACTATGACGAATGGAAGATCTGTTATGAGGATTGCGTGGAGGATGAGGAACGCTGTTCCTAAGAGGTCTAGAGGGATGAATCGATTTGGCTTTTTGGTGTTGAGAAAGAGGTATGCTATCATAACGAGTGCAAGTCCTATCCACCCCATTGCGTCTTGGATTGTCATGCTAGAATTTTAATTCTAGGCCTATGATGGGGGTGATTCCTTCTCGGATTTTCTTGAAGCTTGGTCTGGTGAAACTTTTGCTTCTGACAAAAGCAGAAACTCTGTCAGTGAGTTTGAGCTTGACTTTTGGTTCGAGCATCAGGACTTTTGGATCTATGTTGTAGTCTGCAGTGAGATTTGCTCTGAGTCTTGGGGTGAGTTGCTGTGAGGTGAAGAATGTTGCTTGTTGTCCGTGCTCTCCTGATGTCTCTAAGGGAAGGTATTTGAGATAGGTGAAGTTGTTTTTTCCTAAATTTGGTGTGTATGTTATTCCGAGTCTAATGGTGTCTTCTAAGAAGGTGGCTCCGTTGTATTCTGCTGTTAGTGCAAGAGGAACTTGTTTTGTTGGTTGGATGTTGATCCTTCCTTCTGCGTAGACGCTTTGCATGTTTGTCGGTTCTTCTTTACTGGCGTTGAGGTCGATGAAGCCATATGTGCTTATTTTATCGTTGAGTTTGCTGCCTCCTTCAATTCTTGCTGTGGAATGTTCTTTTTTTATGTTGTAGCCTGGCTGGAATGTGAACCAGTTGTCGCTTGCTTGGGCTTTTCCTGGCAAGAACGGCAGGGCGAGGAAAGCTAGCTTTGCTAGTATTCCAGGTTTTCTTTTTTTGTTCATCTTCTTAGCTCCCTTGAGACTTTTGAGATCAGATCTTCGTTTCTCGTGATCTTATGGGCTCTGAAGTGGGTTCTCCGATGTTTATCTTCCTCTAGTTTTCTGTAGACTGTTGAGACAATTTGTCTTTCTCCTAATCTCATCTCCTGAGCCTCTTTTTCTTTAACGAAGATGTCTTTTCTGATTTCTCGATATTTCCTCTCTGGATTTCCTGCATCTGTTTCTCTATGGTCTATTGCTACGATTGTCATACTCGCTTTCGTTTTATTGGTTATATAAGAAAATAGTGTCCTCTTCAGGAGGACAATAGAAAGGTTTACATAATGCGGTTTGTTGAAAAAGGGATGGATGAGAAAGTGTTTGAGGATGTGGGGCTGACGCATAATGAGGTGTTGGTTTGGAAGGCTCTTTTGAAACTTGGATCTTCGACAGCTGGGCCATTGACTCGGGAAAGTGGATTACATCNGTCAAGAGTATATGAAGCAGTTGAGCGGTTGGTTGATAAAGGGCTTGTTGGCTGGCGTGTGGAATCGAATAGGAAGAAGTTTTATGCGCAGAATCCGGAGGTGGTGTTAGAGTATTTGCATGAGAAAGAGAAGAAGGTTGCTGAACAGATTCCTTTCCTGAAGGCTTTGCAGTCTGACGCTGTGGAGCAGCAGGAGGCTGTGGTGTATGATGGATATAAGGGTTTGAAGAACATGTTTGAAAATTCAATCAATGTTACTCCGAAGGGCGGTGAGATCTTGGTTTTTGGGGCTAGGTCTGGACAGGATGATTCTCCGGAAACATGGACGAGTTTCTTTGTGCAGTTAAATAAGAAACGGATTGCGAAGAAAGTGAAGTATCGATTGATTTGGAATGAGGATTTGAGAGATACTGAGATGGTGAAGCATTGGCAGTCTAGTAAATTTACAGAGGCCAGGTTTTTGAAGCAGAAGACGCCGGCAGGGGTGAATATTCATGGGGATACTATTGCGATTATTTTGTGGAAAAAGAAGCCGTATGCGTTTGTGATTACAAGCAAGGAAGTTGCAGATAGTTTTAGAGAGTATTTTGAGGCGATGTGGGCGATTGCGAAGAAGTAAGTATTATTAACTGGAGAGATTTTATTGTTCTATGGACAAAACAAAAGAGTTCTTGAGGATCTTCAGGAAAGCGGAGAAGAAGTTTGGGAAAAGCAGTAAGCGGTTGGCCGGTGATCATGCGTATTGGGGTGAGCCGTGGAAGGTGTTGATTGCTACGATGTTGAGTGCTCAGAGCAGGGATGAGGTGACAATTCCGATTGCTGAGAGTTTGTTTGCGAAGTATGAGACGTTGGAGGTGTTGGCTCGGGCGAAATATGTTGGTGTTCTTTCTGTGTTGAAGTCGATGAATTATAATAGGACGAAGGCGAAGCATGTTTGTGAGACTGCTAGGGTTTTGGTTCGGGATTTTGAGGGGAAGGTTCCGGAGACGATTGAGGAGCTTGTTACTCTGCCTGGTGTTGGTCGTAAAACGGCTAATCTTGTTGTCTCGGAATGTTTTGGGAAGCCAGGGATTTGTGTGGATACACATGTGCATCGGATTGCCAATGTGTTCGGGATTGTTGATACTACTAGCCCCGAGAAGACTGAGTTTGCTCTTCGGGAAGTTGCTCCTGAGCAATATTGGTCGAGGATTAATCGGTTATTTGTGTTGTGGGGGCAGGAGGTTCCTGGAAGGGAGAAGGAGCGGTTGGAAGCAGTATTGGATTAGGTGCTTGTTTGTTTTAGTGCTGCTTGCGGCAGATTTTTGCTTGCTTCTAGAATTTCAATGCCAATCGTTTTTCCTTCTGAGTCCAGGTCTACATTAATGTCATCGTTGAGTGAGATGGTTGTTTTTACTTCTCCTTCAGCTATGTTTTTGAAGTAAAGGTATGCTGCGTCTGCTTCTTTGTCGATATCTATTCTCATCCCGATAAGCCTTTCCAGAGAATGTAGAGGATAATGAGGATGACCAGTATCCAGAGAGATCTCGCATCGATATTAAATCCCCTTTTACTTTTCATGTTTTCTCAAGATTACCTTTCTTTAAAAATGCTTTGATTTCTCTGATCTCTTTTTGTGTTTGAGCCAAAATTATGATGACAATAAGTAATATTGAAAAAATACTAGCTAGAAAAAATGTTGTTGTCTCGCCGATTGTTTTTTGTAACTGTGTTGTTTTGAGAGCCCATGCGATGAATTGAGTGAGTGCGCCAAATGTCACGATGATCCCAAGTATTTCTGCCCACTTCATTTTTTGGATAATTGGTTCGTTCTTATAAGAATTGTTGTGGTAAGGTTTTTATACTTGCTTTCTTGAGATGTTCTATGGCAAGACAGAATAACCAAATGCAAACAACGATGAGCAAGCTCATCGGGCTCGCACACCTCGGACGATTGAACGGTGTGCGAACAACGCTGAATCTGCGATTCATCGAGCCTGCATTTGGGGAGGAACATGGCACGACAGAATAACCAAATGCAGACGTTGATGCACCAGAGGCACATCAGGCCTGCATTTGGGGAGGAACATGGCACGACAGAATAACCAAATGCAGATGCCCGGAGTGTTCGGGGGGTTGATGCGGTATGACGAGGAGTATAAGAGTAAGTTTATGTTGTCGCCGACGCAGGTGATTGGCTTCGCTGTTCTGATTTTGGTGTTTGTTATTGTGTTGAAGGTGATGTTTCCGGTTGGGTAGAAATCTATTTATAGTCCGTTCTTTAGAGTAAATCATGTTTCCGGGAATGGGTGGTATGAATCCGAAGAAGATGCAGGCGATGATGAAGCAGCTTGGGGTGAATCAGACTGATCTGGATGCTGAGCGGGTTGTTGTGGAGATGAAGGATGGGACTAAGTTGGTTGTGGAGGAGCCGAGTGTTGCGAAGGTGGCGATGGGTGGGGCGGAGAGCTTACAAGTGTCAGGACGGTTTGTTGATCCAGAGGTTCAGGGAACCTCTGGCTCTTCAGGAGGCGATACTCCTGAAGATGAGGAGGGTGGTGTTTCGGAAGAGGATGTGAAGATGGTGATGGAGAAGACAGGGAAGTCGAAGAAAGAGGTGGAGAAGGTTTTGGCAGAAAAAGATTTAGCTGAGGCGATTGTGGAGTTGAGCGGGTGATGCGGTGAATGCTGACATCAATTTTGTGAGGTATGCAATGTTGTTGCAAGAGGGGAAGACTGGAGAGTATTGGGATAAGCATGTTGCGATTGCGGATGGTGATGTGGTTGCTTTTAGTGGAACACAAGAGAAGCTTTCGAGTATTGTTCATGGTGTGTGTTTGGAACGGCCATTTTATGTTTTTAGGGTGTTTGGTGAGGATTCTTTTGGAGTCGGGGGTGCTTGAGGTGGCTGTGAAGTTAGATACTTCTAAGACCGAATGGGATTTGTCTCCTTTGGCGAGTGGGGATGATGATCCTGCTTTCAAAGAGAAACGAAAAAAGGTTGAGGAGGCGAATATGGCTTTTGTGAAGAAGTGGTCTTCTCGGGATGATTGGTTGGAGGATCCGAAGGTGTTGAAAGAGGCGTTGGATGAGTATGAGCGACTTGCGTGGAATTTTGGTTCTGGTGGGGATGAGTATTTCTACTTTTGGCTTCGGACGCAACAGGATCAGAATGATCCGAAGTTGAAGGCTCGGTATAATCAGATCGAGGAGTTCTCTCTAGGTCTGGGTAATGAAATGCAATTCTTTGGGTTGCGGCTGGCGAAGGNGTCTGAGAAGAAGCAGAAGGNGNTTTTGGCCGATGCTGGGCTGGAAATGNATCATCATTTCCTGGAGCGGTTGTTTGATACAGCTAAGTATCAATTGAGTGAGGCTGAGGAAAAGATCATGGCGCTGAAGGCGAGCACGAGCCAGGATCTCTGGGTGAAGATGGTCGAGGGGCTTCTTGTTGGTGAGGAACGAGAGGTTTTGGGAGATGATGGGGAGACTAAGAAGCGGAGCTTCTCTGATATTCTTGGGTTGATGAAAAGTTCGAAGCAAGAGGTGAGAGATTCCGTAGCGGTTGCTTTCAATGATATCTTGGGGAAGTGGGTTGATGTGGCAACTGAGGAACTGAATGCGGTTTTGGCTGATAAGAAAGTGAATGATCAGCTGAGAAAGATAGAGCGGCCTGACGAAGGAAGGATGGTTAGTGATGACATTGAACCTGAAGTGGTCGATGGTCTCTTGAATGCTGTTGAGCAGAAGGGTTACCCTTTGGCGCATCGATATTATGCTTTGAAGGCAAATTTGTTGGGGAAGAAGCAGTTGGCGTATCATGATCGGAATGCTGCGTATGGTAAGTTGGATAAAGAGTATTCGTATGCTGATGCGGTCTCGTTAGTGCAGAAGGTTGTGTCTGATCTTGATGGCGAGTTTTCTGACTTGTTGAAGGATTTTGTCGAGCAAGGGAAGGTGGATGTGTTGCCTAAGAAGGGGAAGGCTAGTGGGGCGTTCAGCTTTTATGCTTTGCCTCGACAACCTTCGTATTTATTGTTGAACCATACAAATAAGGTGAATGATGTGATGACGTTTGCTCATGAGTTGGGGCACGGGATGAATAACGAGTTGATCAAGAAGAAACAACATGGGTTGTATTTTGGGACTCCTAAGGCGACTGCAGAGGTGGCGAGCACGTTCTTTGAGGATGCTGCTTTGGGGGCTTTGCTTTCTGATGCTGATGATGAATTGCGATTGGCTTTGTTGATGGAGGATCTGAATGATCTGGTTTCAAGTGTGATGAGGCAGGTGGCGTGTTATCGGTTTGAACAGAGCTTGCATCAAGAATTTCGGAAGAAGGGGCATTTATCCAAGGAAGATCTTGGTGAGCTGTTCAAGAAGCACATTGGTGCGTATATGGGGCCTTCGGTAGCGCAGGATCAGGGGTGTGAGAACTGGTGGGTTTATTGGAGTCATGTTCGGATGTTCTTTTATGTATATTCGTATGCGTCTGGGTTGTTGATCTCGAAGGCGTTGCAGAAGAAGGTTCGTGAAGATAAAGGATTTATTAAAAATGTGAAGGAGTTCCTGAGTGCTGGGGAATCTGCCTCGCCGAAGGAGTTGTTTGCCCGGATGGGAATTGATATTACGAAGAAAGAGTTTTGGGAAGAGGGGTTGGAGGAGGTTGATGGTTTGTTGAAAGAGGCCGAAGGGTTGGCGAAAAAGCTCAAAAAGATCTAGGGATCTTTTTGGCTCCGCAACTTTGGAATCTAGATAACGTTGCTGGAGTTTGGGAAGATTTAGTTCTTTTTTGGTTGGTGAAAGGAAACTTATATAAATGATCTGGCCCTGGCAGTTGAGCTGCCTGGCGTTTGTTAGGCACCCTCTCTGTGGAAAAAATAATCAAGGAAAAAATCAGTGCGGATCATTTGATGTATGTTTCGTTGAAGTATACGAAGACGTGCGACGTCATTATTAACCTGTTGTTGCGTTGGAAACATATGATCGAGCTTGCCCTCGATAAGTTAGTGGAACGTGCGAAGAAGGAAAAGAAGTGGAAACCGGTTGCGGATGCGCCTCGTGCGAAGCTTGTGCAGCTGAAGAAGGTGTATGCGAAGGATGAGGTGATCTCGGAGACGTTAGGGCTGTATGAGTTGTTCCGAGACATTGATGGGTTGGATAAAGTGAGAGAACATGAGTTTCGGAAAGGGGTGAACCTGAAGGTGACGTATAAGGGTGAGGTGATTGACATTGATTTGGAGAGACTGAAGGGGTATGCTGATCTGTTAGAAACATTTATAAGCCGTCTTAAATAACTGCTCCTGTTTCCCAGCTGTGATTTGCGAAACGGATTGTCAAATGAGTCATGTTATTACTATTGTGTCTGGAAAGGGGGGTGTTGGTAAGACCACTTCTGCGGTGAACCTAGGGGCTGCGATGAAAAAATTTGGAAAGGATGTGGTTGTGTTGGATGCGAATTTGACCACGCCGAATGTGGGGTTGCATTTGGGTGCTCCGATTGTGCCGACGAGTTTGAATCAAGTCTTGTCTGGGAAGGCTTCCATTCATGAGGCTATTTATGAGCATGAGTCTGGGATGAAGATTGTTCCGAGTTCTTTGTCTGTTAAGGAGTTAAAGAGGTTGAATGAGGGGAAGTTGAAGCATGTGGCGAAGCAGTTGCGGAAGATGTCTGATATTGTTTTGTATGATGCGGCCGCTGGACTCGGGGATGAGGCGATGGCTGCGGTTGAGGCTGCGGATGAAGTTGTTCTTGTGACGAATCCAGAGATTCCTGCGGTGACGGATGCGCTGAAGGCGAGTAAGGTTATTGAGGATATGGGGAAGCCGATTAAAGGTCTTGTCGTGACTCGTGTTCGGAATAACAAGACGGAGATGCCTGTGAAGAATATTCAGGACATGTTGGAGTTGCCTTTATTGGGTGTGATTCCTGAGGATCATCGGGTGCAGGCTGCATTGGTGGAGAAGGATGCGGTGATGCATACTCATCCGAATGCTAAGGTTTCGAGGGCGTATCGGAAGTTGGCGGCGAAGATGATTGGGAAGGAAGATTATAAGGAAGAGGTTGGTCTTCTCTCAAGGTTATTCGGCTGGTAGCGGGGTTGAGATTTTTTTCTTGGGGTTGGTTGAGAGGGTTGTTTTGTAGATTGTTTGGGTGGTAGTTGTTCTGGGGGGGGGTGGGTCGAGAAAGGTTTTTGGTTGGTAAATAGCTGAGCTTTGCTCAGTTATCTTTTGAGAGAAAATAGCTCGCTACGCTCGGATCGGAATTAGATAATTGCAGGCCAAGGTTTGATTGGTTTTTTGAGTATACAAATCTTTAAAACCTCTATGTTTTTTGGATGATTATGTCTGGAGATCAAGATAGTTTTTATATACGGCGATTTGATGAAGTTGGTTCTTCAAAATGGAGCTATCGGCTCGTTAATGATCAGGGGGTTGCTGTTGATGAGGAACCCCGCCCCACTGTTTTGAAGAGGGTTGATGAAAGAGGGTCTGTTAGTTGCTATGCAGTTTTTCAGAGTGTTGGAGATGCAAGGTCTTTTGTGTTTGCTTATTCCACTCCTGAACCTGCTGATAATCTTTGTAGGGGTGTTGCTAAGGAAAAGATTCTTCCTCTTCTTGAGGATCAGGAAGGGGCACGTCTTGTTGGTCTTCGTGATGAAGAGGGGAACTTGATAGAAAGTTATGATGGTGAGAACTGGTCTTCTACGGAAGCGAGGTTTTCTGTATAGGTTTGGTTTACTTTTTTAGATGGAGGTTATCTGATCTTTGCTCCAGGCTTTCACAGTTTTACTTTTCTCTTAGCTTGTCGAGGAGTCTTGTGTAGTGTTTTGGTGCGATGTAGTAGCCTTCTTCGATGAGTTTGTTGAGGAGTTTGATAGTCTGTTCTTTGTTGATGAGATTCTTTTTGAGTGCGAGGAAGAACACAGATGTTGTTCTGAGGATAGGTATTCCTAGTGATCTTGCCATTTTAACTCCTGCAGCGTCATCGATGATTAGTGTGTCTTTTTTTTCGTGGGCTAGGAGGATGACTGAATTTTCTCCTTTGCCCAGTCCGAGATCTTTTTTTGTTTTGCTTTCTTTTACCTTTATCCAATTTTGGTTGATTGCTTCTTGTATTGTTTGAGCGTCTGCTCTGTTTGGGGTGATCACTTCTTCTTGAACTTCCTTGCTGATCGTGATGTTGTTGAAGAGATCTTTGAGGATGGCGAGTTTTCCTAGTTTGCTTAGCAAGATGAGTGGGCTGGTGTTGGAGATCATGGGAGGAGTTTGAGGTCTTCTTCAAGGTCTTCTTCAGTGTAGCTTGTCCAGTCTATGTTTTTTTCTTTGACTAGGTCTATGGTTTCCCACAAAGAAAGATTGGCTTCTTGTGCTGCTTGGTCTAAGGATATTTTATGTTGGCTGAGTTTTTTGAGTGCGTTTTCTTTTTTCCACTCATTGATTGCGGAAGAGAGGAGTCTTCTCATGGCTTCGCTTCTTTCTGTTTTCCAGGCTTCTTCTATTTTGTTGAGGTCTTTTAGGGAGGTTTCGTCTATTCTGACGGATATGGTTTTGGTCATGTATACGATGTATGATTTTGTATATTTAAGTGTTTTGTTTTTTTGGGTTCTGGGAGGGGTTAGACCGTTTTTCCGTTTAGCCAGAGGGTGTTAAAGAGAATTCGCAGAGTGTCGGCGATGAAGTCGTCTTCTATGAGAATGCTTGCTGGTTCTTCTCGGTAGAGGTTGAGCATGACTTTGTTGTTGTAAATGATGATGTGGGTGTTGATGTCCTTGAGCGATTTGACTGTTCGGACTTGTCGGAATTCTTTTTGATTGGTGGTGATTTTTTGTTGGAGACCTTCTTTGGTTCTTTCTCTGATAATCTTTATCGGTATCTTTTTGTCTAGTCTTTTTTGGACGAAGTTTTCTACGTAGAATTCTTTCATGAATTCCTCACCGATAGAGGGTTGAATGGAGAGGATTTCATTTCCTGTTAATGGGTCGCTGAAAATTGATTTGAGGGCTTTGAGGCCCCGGAAGATTTGGACGTTTAGTTTCTGTGTTGCTTCTTTTTGGAGACCGAGGAGTTCTGGCATGGCTTCGTTGATGAGTTCTTTTCTTTCTTCTAGTATTTCTTGGAGTTTTTCTGGAGAGGCTGCGGAGAAATGGGTTTTGTTGTTTTCTGTTATCTCGCTAATGAGTCCTTGATTGCTGAGTTTGGTGAGGGTGTCGTAGATGCTTTGTCTGAGGATGCCTGTGTGTTTTGCTAGGTCTTGAACGGTGCTTTTGCCGGTTTTGAGGAGGGTGGTGTAGATAGTGATTTCTTTGGCTGAGAGGCCGTAGGCTTGGAGTGCTTCTTGTGTGTGCATGTGGTTTTATGGTCTTTTTGAGTTAAAAATGTTTGTTTTCTGTCGCAAGGTTTTTGCGACAAAATGTTAAGTAGGGTTCTTTTGTGTAGTTATTATCAAGTCGTTACAAATGGCTTGGTGGAGAAATAAGAAAATGAAACAGGAAATGATACAAGAACAGAAGAGAAGTCCAGTCGCAGATACGGCATTTCTTCCTTTGATAGATATGGCTGCTGGAGCCTGTGTTCCTTTTGTTGAATTTTATGCTAGAAGATTGCCTGTTCAGATGGATCCTGTGGGGAAGTCCCATCTTGCTGAATCGAGATATCTTGGCGCAGAGAAGGTTATTGAAGAGAAAGATTTGAGGCAGATTATCGAGTTGGGTGCAGGTTTTACTCCTCACTATCAGAATCTTAATGGGGAAGGGCTGGTTGATTCTTATATTGAGGTTGATTTGCCTGAGAATTCTGAGATCAAACAGGGTTTGCTTAAGCAAGCTGTTTGGGATGAGTCTATGCCTACTTTTGTTCAAGGGAATGTTTTTGATAGAAAGACGTGGTATTCTATTGGTCATCATGCCTTTCAGAATTTTTCTGAAGAAAAGCCTGTTGGCATCTTTGCAGAAGGTTTCATGCAGTATACGAATCCAGAGCAGAGGAAATACTTGTTGGATCAGATGAGGCCTCTCTTGGAGGAGTTTGGCGGGTTTTTCTTTTTTGAAGATTCTCTTACCTTTCACCCAGAGTTTTCTGAGATTCCTGAAATGAGGGCTTTGTCTGAGAGAATGAGTAAGATTAGTAAGAATGATCAGTTGACTAACTATATCTCTCAGGAAGGTCTTACTCATGAGTTCGAGTCTTATGGTTTTTATGTTGAGAGAATGCCTGCCCCCTTAGATAATCTTACCAGTCGGGATTTGGATGATGAAGGTCGTGAGGTTTTGAGCAGGTTTCAACATTGGATCCTTACACCACGTCCGTCGGAGGTGTTAAGATGACCCAGACTTATCCTACTGTGCAACCTGGGAGAATGAGAAGGAATCCTGTCTTGAGAACCATGGGTGAAATGGCTGTGCCCGGGCCTGAGAAATTTATTTGGCCTGTTTTTATTAAGGAAGGGTCTGGTTTGAAGGATCCTATTTCCGCTTTACCTGGACAGTATTACTACAGTGTTGATACTGTTTGTGCTGATATTCAGAAAGTTATTGACCAGGGCGTTAAGAGTATTTTGGTTTTCTCTGTTGTTGATTCTGAGGGTAAGGATCGAGATGGAACCGAAGCTTGGAATCTGGATGGTGTTGCTCAGCAAGCTGTTCGTGAGATACGGAAGGATTTCCCCGATATTGTGATCTTAGCCGATGTGGGGCTTACTGGGTATACTGAAAGTGGGAGTGCATATATTTTCAATGAGGGTGGAAGGTTTGATAATGAATTAACTCTTCCAGTTCTCAGAAAAATAGCTTTATCATTTGCAGAGGCTGGAGTTGATGTGGTGGCTCCAAGTGCGATGGTTGACGGAATGGTTGGGGAAATTAGAAAAGCTCTAGATGAAAAAGGTTTCAAGGAAGTTTCGATTCTAAGTTACTCAACAAAAATCAATTCAAATTGTATGAGGACTTTCCCGTTTGGTAATTCTGGAAAGAAACAGATCTTCTTGGATAGGGGTGCTTATTTGACTTCTCCTCTTGACGAAAGGAAGGCTATTCGGGAGTCTGTAATTGATGAGGCAGAGGGTGCTGATATGTTGATGGTGAAACCTGCAATTCTATATCTAGATTGGATCTCTAATATTAAGGAGAAGACGAGCATTCCTTTGGTTGCTTATAATGTTAGCGGAGAGTATAGCATGATGGCTGGAATGTTAGAGAAAGGATTTGCTGATCTTCATGGATTGATTAAGGAGACACTCTGTTCTATTCATCGTGCTGGTGCTGATGTGATTATTAGTTACTGGGCAAATCAGTATGATAAGATTTTCAGGAATTAATTAGGAAACTTTTGTTCCTGCAGGTGCGTCTTGATCGGGAGTGAGGAGCGTTACTGAGGAATGATCGTCGGAGACGGCTGCGAGGAGCATGCCGTTGCTTTCTACTCCTCCGAGTTTGGCGGGTTCGAGGTTTGCTATGATGACGATCTTTTTGTCTTTGAGGCTTTCTATGTCGTAGTGTTGTTTGATTCCTGCTACGATGGTTCTTTGTTCGTCGCCGAGGTCTATTTCTAGTTTGAGGAGTTTGTCTTTGCCTTCGATTTCTTCTGCTTTTTTGATTTGTGCGACTCTGAGGTCGAGTTTTGCGAAGTCTGTGAAGGGGATTTTGTCTGTCATTGTATCTTTTGGAAGAGGATGGGGGCTTTTTTAATCTTTGTTCTGGGGTTGTTGGGTTTTCGAAAGATTTAAATAGGTTCTTCCCATATGGGAATATGGGAGAATTGAAGATTGTGTTGCCTGAGGAGGTTGAGCAGAAGTTTCGTAAGTTGGCTATGCAACGGTTTGGGTATCAGAAGGGTGCATTGAGTAAGGCTGGGCAAAAGGCGGTAGAGGAGTGGTCTGTGATGCACTCTGACGAAATGGATATGGGGTCTGCTGATGAGAATCCTATTTTGGCGTTGAGGGGTATCTTGAAGCATGTGAAGAAGACTTCTGTGGAATTGCAGCATGAGGCTTGGGACGGTGTTTATGAGAACTTTGCAAAAAAACGAAAAGGTTCTCAACGAGGAGTTTGAATGAGCGAAATCTCACATTTTGGAGGCCGTGAATTTTACTGTTTGGTTTGTTCAAACTCCTTTTATGAAAAACATACTGGTCGACGCTAATATTTTTTTGGAGTTCTTCCTAGGACAGGAGAAGGCCGATCTTTGTGGTGAGCTGTTGAAGATGTTTGATCGTGGTGAATATAATGGGTTTGTTTCGACGTTTACTGTTGATTCTGTTTTGCTTGGGATGTTCAGGAATAAGACAACTTTTCAACAGATGCGTGATTTTTTGCGTGGCGTTCTCCAATCTAAGGGATTTCAGATGTATGAGCCTACCTTCAAGGATCGATTTGGTGCTTTGGATCTCATGAAGAAACAGGGGTTGGATTATGAAGATGCGTTGACGTTACAGGCTGCGTTGTCTTGTGGGTGTAAGCAGATTCTGAGTTTTGATATTCATTTTGATGGGGTTAAGGGGGTTGAGCGGGTTGAAGGGTTTAGTGAGAAGAGTTAGAGCTTCTGGAATAAGATCGGTGCTTTCTTTATTTTCTTTTTTGTGTCGAGTGGTTTGTTGAGTTGGGCTTTGTCGAGTTTGAAATGGAAGGCTTTTGCTATCTTTTCTGCAGCTTCTGGGATGAACGGACTCAGAAGAATGGCGGTGTCTTTGATGGCGTTGGCTGCTTCTCCGAGGATCTTTTTGTCTTTGGTTGCCCAGGGCTTCTTTGTTTGTAGATAGGCGTTGGTGAGGTCGATGTATGCGAAGATTTCGTTGAGGGCTTTGTCTAGTTCGTAGTTTTCCAGGAGCTTTTCGGTGTTTTTTATTGTTGCTTCGGAGTTGAGATTGGTTTGCTTTTGATTTTCAAAACCATATTTTTCTATTAGTGTGCTTACTCTGGAAACTAGGTTGCCGAGTTTGTCGGCAAGTTCGTTGTTGTGTCTGTCTTTGAGGGCTTTTTCGGAGAAGTCTCCGTCTTCTCCGGTAGCGAAGGGGAATTGTCGAGAGCAGAAGTATCTGATGGTGTCTGCTCCGTATTTTTCTACTAGTGTTGTTGGGGAGATGGAGTTTCCTAGAGATTTGGAGATTTTCTGGCCGTTGAAGGTGAGGAAGCCGTGGTTGAAGACTGTCTTTGGCAGGGGCAAGCCAGCGGCTTTCAAGAAGGCTGGCCAGTAGACACAATGGAACCATGTGTTGTCTTTTCCTAGAACGTGGAGATCGGTGGGCCAGTATTTCTTATTTCCTTTTTGGAGCGTAGGTGTGTAATAGTTGAAGAGAGCGTCAAACCATACATACGTTACGTGGTCTTTATCGAAAGGAACAGGGACGCCCCAGTCGAAGTTTGTTCTTGAGATGGACAGATCGTTGAGGCCTTCTTTCACTCGGGAGATGACCTCATTACGGCGCTCTTTGGGGAGAACGAATTCTGGATGGTCTTTATAGAGTTTGAGGAGGAAGTCTTGGTATTTGCTGAGTTTGAAAAAGTAAGAGAGTTCTTTGAGGTGTTCTAGAGGTTTGTTGTGGACAGGGCATAATAGGTCTGTGTCTGACTCACTATTGCTGTGGGCTTGCTCGCCTTGCTGCGCAGCTCCTCGCTGCGGTGAGCAGACATCATTTTCCGTATAGTATTGTTCACAGCTTGTGCAGTAAAGACCTTCATATTCTCCGAGATAGATGTCTCCAGACTTGTTGACTTTTTCTAGCATGTCTTGGACGAGCTTTTGATGATCTTTGTCTGTTGTTCGGATGAATCTGTCTGGCTTGATGCCCAACGAGGTCCAGGCTGCTTCGAACTTTGGAGCTATGTGGTCTACAAATTCCTTCGGTTCTTTTCCTGCGGCTTCTGCCGCTTGGGCGATTTTCTTTCCGTGTTCG
>NYZR01000011.1 GCA_002687255.1 Candidatus Pacearchaeota archaeon
TGCATCGTTTTTCGTATCACTAATCACACTATGTTCCTTATTGATTATTTTCCCCACCATCGATTCGCATACTGCAAAATATTTCTAATCTATAAATGCAATAGATACTTTTTCATATAATTTGAGTGTATCTAGACTCTAGTCCACCATATAGTTGAAAAACCATTCATTCCATTGTCCAATTCCAACCTCTTTTCTGCATACAGTTTGGGTTGTTCAATGAGTTCATACACTGCTTTTATTACACCTGGATGACAATGAACAAAGTCGGGATATATTGAATCTACATGATCAATATCCTTGTTTTCATCAATAAAATTCAAAATCTTTGATGAAATCCTGCCTTCACAATCGTGTCCTGCCAAGATCCCACCAGGTTTAAGAAGTGGAAGTGTGGATTTAATATCCTGGACTGTAGATGAGTATCTATGGTCACCATCAATGAATATGAAATCATATTTCATTTTTTCTAGTAATGGGCATACATCTTGTGATGATCCCCTTATCGGTTTTACCCTTCCGTCAAACTTAGATGTATTGGCAACAAACCGTTTAAACACATCTATGGTAGCAACAATTTCTCTATGCTCTTCATTTTCATTTCCTTGCCAGTGATCAACACAAACTAACTCTTCGGAGAATTTACCAATAATCTGAGTAGAACCTGCACCAAACCAGGATCCGATCTCAAGACAAGTCAGATCATTCCTACCAAAAGAACTGACTAACTCTTCTAATGCAAATGCATCAAAAGGAGACATTCGGTTCTCGTTATACTCTGCCAGATTGTTTTTCTTACTGAACAAGTATTTAAGCATAATATGACCTTAACTATATGATTTATATACTATTATACATCCTTCAGATTTACCCACCTTCTTCCACTCAGCAAAACTGGTGGATGATGAAAACATCACCGAGAATATGAGTGTGGTGAGGATGAGGGTTAGTTTTCTCATTCCCTGATGGTAACAGAAAAATCAGGATCATGGATTTGATTATATTTGTTGAGCGTGGATCGTCCTTACCACCACCGATTTAGAGATACCGACTTGTTGTGCAATCTTATTGAAGGACAGACCCGTCTTTCTCAAAGTTTGAATATCGTCTTTCATATCTTGTGAGATGCCGGGCCTACCAAGTTTTACCCCTTTGCGTTTGGCATTCTCTAACCCACTCATTATGCGTTCCCGAATCAAATCCCTTTCATACTGGGCAACGCAATTCATTATGTTGAAGAAGAAATCTCCAACGATGGTAGTCGTATCCACATTCTGATTTTTTATGAATAGATGGATGTTTTTGGATTTCAGCAAATCCACAATCTCACACATATTTGATACACTTCTTCCCAATCGTGAGAGTTCAAGTGTCGCAACCATCTCAAACTTTCGTGAGATAGCATCCTTCAACATTCGGTCTAACTCTGGTCGGGATTTCTGCGCACCAGAGATACCANTATCTACATATTCATCTACGATGACCCAGTTGTGATTTTCCGCAACCTCTCTCAACTCAACCAGTTGTCGGTCACAATCCTGATCCTTCGTAGAAACTCTCGCATATATCGCAACTCGTTTAGTCATCATTTGCTCCATTTCGTTTCAAACAGAAATGGTAGTTTCTGTCGGTCTTAAGGCAACTGATTTAGATACAGCAAAATCGTAGTTCCAAAACCCTTGGAAAACAAGGATTCCATAACGTGATTTTCAGGGTAGTTATAAGACCGACCTATTTTTATGGTTATTTCATGAAGAGTCGGATATGCTAAAAGAAGGTCAAATGTGACCCACTTTTAGATGGAGATTGATATGAAGATTGGTCTCACAGAGTTATCAATTCATCCCATCAACGAAGAAATATATTCTCACACCGAGTTAGATGACCTGTGTTTGTCTCTACAAACTCACGGGCAGTTAGAACCCATCGTCATAAATGAGAATAAGACAATTATATCTGGGCATCGCAGATATTTCAGTATGACTCAACTTGGATGGGATGAATGTGAAGTAAGAATCTCTAAGTCAGATAACGAGATAGTTTCCCTGATTGAATACAACCGAACCCGTATCAAGTCGGTTTCCGATATNCTTAACGAAAGTAGATATTTGGAAAAAGAATTGAAACGGGAGATTGGTAGGGGCAGAAATGCGACTGCCCATAGGAATGGGAAACGAATGAGTGCCGTAATTGAGGTATCAAAGAAGTTGGGTCTATCAACCACTCAACTCAAAAAAATCAAATCCATCTCCAACTATGACCCATCGCTGATTGAGAAGATTGACCGAGAGGAAATCTCTGTAGCGAAGGCATATGAGGAAGTGAGAGAAAAATACATTCACCGAAACAAAACAGATTCCCATTCCTCAAAGGACGAGTTTCAGAAAAAGTTTAGAAAACTTCTCACCGAATATGAACCTGACATGTCAGATATCAACGAAGCTCTATCTAAAACATACCCCTATTCACTTTCCGACATGGAGAATGGGGAGGAAAAAAGAGATGAGCTCATCAATCATATGGATCAACTGAAAAAGTTAGATTCTCGGGAAATGACCCTCTATCAGAAATACCAAGAGCTCAAACGAATGAAACCCAAACCATCGTTGGTGAAGAAGGTTGAAAGTCAGTTGTGGCAACCAAACGACATTACAAACAAGACCCAGACAATCCGTGAGATTGAGTCGTTAGAACCTGTCATAGAATTTGTTGAAAAAGAAAACCTTGAGGAGTTCAACATCCTCCGAATCAAGACATCTTCTATGAATTGGAGTGTTGGTCCAACAAGGTCAGTAAAGTTTGTCGTCAGGAATAAGCCCGATGGTCGTTATCTCGGTGTAATCACATTAGCATCGGATATGATATCTGTGGAAAATAGAGACAACTTCATCGGTTGGTCTGAAACTGAAAAACACAAACGACTAATTCATCTCGCCTGTGTCTCTACCTGTCACGCTACTCAACCACTCGGATATAACTTTCTTGGTGGGAAGTTGATGGCTTCATTAGCCACAACTTCGCCTATACGAGACAAATGGTTTGAGAGATATGAAGACAGATTGATAGGGCTAAGCACGACGAGCCTTTATGGTCAGTTTTCTATGTATGACCGCATCCCATTATGGAAGTCCCTCGGAGAAACCAAAGGACACATGTTTACCAAACCTGATGAGGAATATTTTGTCTTTTGGGGGAGTTGGTTGAAAAAGAGATTCCCTGACGAATATGAAAAAGCTACTGGACGACCTCCGATGATTCATTCCTCACCAAAACAGAATCTAATTCGTTTGATTTTTAGNTATCTCAATATCTCCGAGAAAAACTATCTCACAGAGCATCGCAGAGGACTCTATTTCTCAAACATCTATGAAAATGGCAGAGAGTTTCTCTGTGGTGAGGTTACCGAGGACGAGTTGGTAATGAATGGGAAGTTTGAGGGAGATATTGAGGGCATCCTTGAATGGTGGAGACCCAAGGCAATCAAACGATATGAGAAACTCTACGATGAAGATAGAGTTGATAAAGACACTCTATTTTACGATGAGATTGATCCCAACATAATGAAGAGTTGGTTTCTTTCCCGTGGAGTAGAAGCAAGTTTGATTGGATAGAAAAACCCCAATTGGGAGCACCGCCTTCTTGGTAAGAGGCTCTACTCCTATTCGACTGTCACTGTGGCTCCTCCATATCCGGCGCGGTATTCACGCAAGTCGGCTTCATAGGCGAGTCTGGCACTTTCACAATTTCCCGGCGTTTGCGGGTTCTTTCTAAGACATGCTTTATACAGAACTTTTGATTCCTGCATTTCACTGCTTCGGCGGTTTGCGTTAACAATTCCACACGCGTTCAAACTGGTGAGAAAAACCCCTACCAGCAGCAGAGTCCATATCTTTGAATGCGTCATGGCTGCGTCCTCAGAAACAATTCAAACCGCATTACAGACTATTGTGACAACAAGCTTCACAACTTTCAAGTTGAAGGATGTGCGAGATTTCATCACCAGAGAGGTTAAACCCAAACTCTCTGACAACCCCCGATTTAGAGTAGATGGGTATCCCAGACCTGATGTTTTACAGAATCGATATAANGCATTGGTAATGTCGTTGAAGGGCATTTCTAACAAAGAGATTTGTCATGGAGAGAAAATCTATCTTCGTGAACCCGATATAAGAAAGCGGGATGTGATGAAGGGTATGGAGGGGAGATTGAAGGTGTCTGTAAATGATAAGGGCAAATATATGTTTACCATAGCCGTATCCAAACAGAGGACTGGGGGTCTGTATCATCTACAGGATGTTATGAAGGGAAAGTTTGGAGGTGTTCCCAAGAGGGGGATCATTAAGTAGGTGGTGCTTTCGGAGAGAATCAAACTCTCATTTCCCGATTACGAATCGGGTGTTTTATCATTAAACTACGAAAGCATAGGTTTATCTAAATCTCCATTTATTCGTCGTCAATCAGAAGGGTTTGTTGTTGAGTTTTTCGTTTTGTGAGCTCGTCATAGTGCCGCACATTTTTAGAATGTGACCCATAAAACTTGGTAATCATCTCTGGTGATGTGCCCATATTTTGCGACAACCTATAGACGTCAACGCCTTCAGCCAATCTCAACTCTGCGTATGTGTGACGAAGAGAATATAAAACCCGTCTTTCTCCTTTTTCATTTTTCAATAATCCAGTTTCATCCAACAGCCTCTTAAATCCTGATTTGAAGGACCCGATTCGGGTTCCATCTTTATGACAGAATATGGGTTCGTGCGGTGGTGGTTTCTTTCCAAGCTCGTCTTTTCTCAAATCCAACATTCGTAAAATATATTTACGAGTGAAAACTGGATTTGATGGGACTACGTCCCTTTCCCCTGTCTTACCATCAACGATAATGATTACTCCCTCTTCCTCTGCCTCTGTGATGGAGCGTTTTACATCACTCCAAGAAACTTTCAGCAACTCGCCGCACCTGATCCCGGTTTGACAAAGAATCAATACGTAGTTTTGAAGCAGGAATCTATCTCGGGAACCCTTACCCTTACCTCGTTTCACATATTCCCGCATCCTGCGAGTCAGTAGATTCCATTCTTTGCGAGTGAAGTGTGGTCGGACATTTGTCTCTAAACTTGGTTTGGGTATTGAGATGGGTTTCGTTATATAATCTCGGTCATATGCAAAATCAAAAACCTTCTTTATAGCCACTGCCTCGTATCGCAGAGTATTGGCTGAAGGCGTTTTGTAGATGCCGTTTTTCACTCTCCAAGATTCATAATCTTGTAGGTGTTTTTTCTTAATCGTATCAATCGGGGTATTAGAAAAATATTGAAGAGAGTAGTTTTCGATTCGACCCGTATAATTATCAAACTGACGGACATTTTTTGATTTTCGTCTAAACGACTCCTTCCATTCCTCATACACTTTTTTGAAAGTCGGAGATTTCAACTGACCTCCAGATTTCACTTTGACATTTAGGTTGTCATATAAATCTTCGGCAAACTTTCTTGCTTCATAAAAATCTGATTTTTTGGTGCTGCGAATCACATAACCTGTGGCAGCAGGTATTTTTATTCTCGCCTGCCATTTTTGATTTTTGTGATCCGGTCGGTGATATAAGACAATCTTGCCTCCCGCAGGCATCGGAATCGTTTCTTGATCCGTCTCAAATGAGTTTTTCATAAGTGAATAATAAGTGAGTGATCCTTTGCAGTCAAACTACAAATGAAATATCTGTAAGTGATTGATATAGTTAATTTTTATTATATAAAGTGCTGTAAATCATTCTATTCGTAATATAAGTGTTGAGAGCTAACCACTTGATATTATTAGATAAAATACTTATCTTATAATCAAGTGAATGATAAGTGTGAATATTCTTCGTCTTTACGAGATATCTCCCCTCATTCTCCTCAATCTCCCCTCAATAACCTTCACAAGACGATATAAGACGCTTCCAGACGATGGAATGCTCATCTATGTCTATAACCACACGAAATCCTCTCTGCCTCTTGTGAGATGAAAAAAAGTTAATATTTTTTTCAGGAAAGCATCACAAACCTTATAAATAAAAAAAGTATCACTATCAGCAGGAGTTTCTGCTGAGCAACGAGATAGAAAGAATATCGCAGAGACCATGTTTCAAAAATCAATCTTCCATCGCTCTAGACAGGAGGAAAACTATCAAAAACTGATTCAGACGATAGAGAGAGACCGACTATTAGATAAAAGAGGGACTCATTTCATGACCTTCACATTTCCATACGTTGTCGGACGAAATGGATATGTTGCTACCCCATTTGGAATGAGTGACGTATCTACGGCACAAGACCTAATAGGCGAGTGGGCATTTCGTATGGATAGGATTTTCCTTGGTCAGAATATCAAAAAAAAATCTTTAGATTTACGAATGAAGTGGATCGTTATTCCAGAGGTAAAGACCAAAGAGGGCGAAAAAACTCCTCTACATTTTCACGGGGTCTTTGATGTGGACTATCGTTACCACGATAAGATGCGAAAACACGGAGTAAAGTTTTGGCAAAATCTGCTTCGCAGTAGATTTCCACCACCGAATGTTATTTGGCCGAAACTATTAGACATTAGAGAGATTGATGATTGTGACCGACATAGAGTTGTTTCCTACTCTATGAAACAGGTCAGCACAGGTTGGAATTGGGAGCATATGTTTGAGCATAGAGATTCTCATCCATCTACTCTTCCTCTGTGATTGTGATGTGTCGTGTAAACCCGTCGTCATAAGACGGAGAACCCCGGCAACTTCGGGATAGACACATTCGTGGCTGTTTCAAATAGCCAGACAAAAGACGATATCCATACCTACGAAGGTAGTGGATATCGTAACCTATGGAACCAAGAGATAACGAGGAGAAATAATAAGAAATGATAGCACTACACAAAGATTTCCGATGGACGATGGAACTGCTGGACAATCCTGATTCATATATCCATCACCCATCGTTCCGGGACCTAAAAGAGTCCTTCATCAGGATCATAACGACTAAATACTGGGCAGATATATGCTGCGAAGAAGGGAAAGATTTACAAAAAGATTACGACCTACCCTTCGCACCTAAGGAAATGTATTCCCTCAAACACAAACGAAAAAGGACCCAAAGTGAAGACCTTTAGAGAATATAACGATGACGATTTTGATGATGAAAGTTTATATATAGATGAAGAAGGAGCACCGAGAGGAATCTCTGCTGCGGTTCTATTCAACCGGGTTTTCCAGAAAAGCAGAGAGGTCAAACGAACAAGGGATGTTGCAAAGAAAATGAACCTTATTGCTCAACAGAACACGACTCTTGCTGCACTTATCTTTGCTATGACGCAGTTCAAACCCACCAGAAAATAAAGGAACATATATGAAAAACTATGACACATACTCCGTATTTCGAATGAATACGAAAATGAGAGACCAACTCAAAACATTAGCATTCGACCAGAGCAAATCATCCTCAGCACTTATACGAGAAGGTGTGGAAGGGGTCATAAAGAATGCGGAGATTCAGAAACAGGAAGAGAGAATGCTCAACTCATTCCTAACCTAAACGGATATATGTAATACACCAGTGATACTCAATCTGGATTTAT
>NYZR01000012.1 GCA_002687255.1 Candidatus Pacearchaeota archaeon
AAGCATTTGAATGCAACCAACCACGCAAAACAACCAAACCAACAGCCACAACAACTCCAATCCAAAGTCCGAGCCATCATGCCCTCCCACGCTCACTTAGATCACATCGGAGCCATCCCTTACCTCGCCCCCAATTACAAAGCCCCCGTCGTAGGAACGCCGTTCACCATAGAAACTTCGAAGATTCTCATGAAAGACAATGCCCAATCCATCCCCAACCAAATGCTCCCTATCAAACCAAACGGCTCGATAGATATACAAGGGGCTTCTAAAAAATACAAAGTCGAATTCCTCAACATGACCCACTCCACCATCCAAAGCTCAGCCATCGCCGTCCACACACCAGACGGCATTATCCTTTACGCCAACGACTACAAGCTTGACAACACTCCAATCATGGGTGACAAACCGAATTACAAACGTCTGAAACAGCTGTCCAAGCAAGGCATCAAAGCCCTCATCGTGGACTGCCTCTACGCTCCCGACGATCGGAAAACACCGTCAGAAAAAATAGCTCGTGGTCTTCTCGAAGATGTCTTCTTCACCACAGACAACAGAAACCAAGGAATGATTGTCTCCACATTCTCTTCCCACATCGCTAGAATCAAATCCATCGTCGAATTCGGCAAAAAGCTCGGCCGAGAAACCATCGTCCTCGGCCGCTCCCTAAACAAATACATGACCGCAGCAAGGAACGTGGGCCAAGCCCCCTTCTACAATCAAATAAAACTCTTCACATTCAGAAAGCAACTCGAAAAAGCCCTCAAACAAGTGAATAAAAACAAAAGCAAATATCTTGTCGTCTGCACCGGGCACCAAGGTGAGCCAGGATCTATCCTAGACCGACTCGGCCGAGGTCAACTACCTCTCAAATTAGATCAGGACGATCATGTAATCTTCTCTTCCAAAACCATCCCTTCCCCCATCAACGAAGAAAGTAAGGGCCAGCTCGTCCGACGGCTCAAGAAAAAGCAAGCTCGGATTTTCGATAATGTCCATGTCTCCGGCCACGGCGGACGTGAGGATCTCCGTGACTTAATCAAATTGACCAACCCAGAACACATCATCCCCTCCCACGGAGATCTGAGAAAAACCGAAGCCGGCGAAAAACTCGCAATCGAAATGGGCTACAGAAAAAACAAAACAGTCCACCTCATGAGCAATGGCAAATCTATCTCACTCTGACCCAAACGCACCCGCACCTTTACCAGCAGCGGCTGCACCAGGAACTCCTCCTGCTCAACCTCCCGCAGCACCTCCCGGACAAGCACCACCTGCAGGAGATCCGCTCAAACAAGCGGCACAAGACCTCAAAGACCCTTCAGGTTCTCCGTCTTTGACGGGATTGGGCATGCCAAATGCCCAAGATCCAAAATCCGGCCTACCAGATCCAAGCAAAGAATCCCACACCGGAGAATTGGTAGCAGCAATAAAAAACGCCGTCGACCGTGGCCAAACCGCAGAGCAAGCAGCACAAACCCTCAAGAACGCCGGCTACTCAGACGCCATGATCCAAGAAGCCCAACAAACCTATGCCTCCAACCCCACCGGAACACCCATGCAGGCCGCAGCCACAGGCCAAGCACCCGCAGCAAAGCAAGGTAGCTCAGGCAACAAGATCCTCATCATCGGCATCATAATCTTATTCCTCCTCATCCTCGCAGCAGTGGGGGCAGGCATTTACTTTTTCTTCTTATGAAACTGACAAAAGTAGACACGATAGAAAAAGGCGAATTAAAGACAAATGTGTTGGTAACAGAAGATGTCAAGAAATTCCTCATCTCAAAAGGTATAAATCCAAATGTTTCAGAGAGGATACCTGGCCCAGATGCCTGGTATCAAAATCTTTTGGATGAGAAAAAAAGAAAAGGGGAAAAAGAATTCAGTCTCATCTACTGCGGAATAATCAATGCCGAACCCCTCCATAACCATCTATCCATCAAAGAGATATCAAGGATGCTCGGAATAACAGAAAAAAGGATAACCTATGACGGATCAACTACTATCACCGAGGCCAAGCCACGTTTCTTCATAAGATGGATCGTGGTAATATCTGAAGGAAAAACCAAGAGGTAGAAAGATTTATCAAGAAGGAAAGACAAGTGTAATGACAAGGAACAAAACATGCCCACACTAGAAGAAGCCCAAAACGAAGTGGAGAGACTAAAGGGAGAACTACTCACGTCCATAGATAATGTAATCAAATCACCAGAAGGAAAGAATCTAATTAATGCAAACAGAGCACATGATACTTTAGCAAGAACATCACGGTATGCAGTTCAACACGGAGAACAAGCTTACGGGGCTCGAGGCACAGAAGCAGTGGCTAGTCTTTTGGAAGAAGCCGCCGGTGTTCTGACAGCAGACGATATCCCTCCCCATGAGTTTTACACAGCTGAGACAGTAAGAGGAAGGGAAGGAGGGTTTAGAGGGAAAATCGAGACAAATCTACTCAGTCATGAAATACTTAGCCAAGACGCCCCAACCAAAGAAAGCACCCCACATAGCACAAAGGCTACAACCGGAGAAAACATTGAGTATATTTCATGACCCTCTACGAACCCGCCGAAGACTCCGAACTCCTAGCACAAGAAGTAAAAAAACTAGCTAAAAACAAAACAGTTCTAGACATGGGAACAGGATCCGGCATCCAAGCCCTCACCGCCCTCAAAGCCGGAGCAACATCCGTAACAGCAACAGACATAAACAAAGAGGCAAAAACAAAATTACCAAAAGAAATCAAGTTCATCCACTCCGACCTTTTCGACAATATCAAAAATTCCTACGACCTCATTCTCTTTAATCCTCCCTACCTCCCCGAAGACCTCCGAGAACCCCCATCATCAAAACAAGCAACCACCGGCGGCCCGAAAGGAGACGAACTCATCCTCAAGTTCCTCAAACAAGCCCTCAACCACCTCAACAAAAACGGTGCAATTCTTCTACTTCTGTCATCATTGACCCCACAGCGTCAGATCGAGGAAGTATTATCTTCCTTCCGATTTCGGAAAACAACGCTCAGCACAAAAAAGCTCTTTATGGAAGAACTGCAAGTATGGAAAATAGAAAAGGTATAAATGATACCCTAACAAGGAATAAATGATACCATGCAGAATAACGAAAGAGAAGAACTAGATAAAATCTGGGATGATATAGATAAGGGAAAAGCAGTTACTTACGAAGCGGAAGAATTCTTTGACATGCTAAATAACAACATTTAAAACGTCTCTCTAACCAGTGAAACCATGGATCCACAAGCCCTCTTCATGCAAGCCTCACAGATCGAGCAACAGTCCCAGCAAGCGCAGCAACATCTCCAGATGATCGAAGAACAAATCAAAGAACTAGACGATTTCAAGTCACACCTCGATTCCCTCAAAGGAAAAAAAGATCAAGAACTCCTCGCAGGCCTAGGCAAAGGCGTCTTCGTCAAAACCGACCTCACATCAGACCAACTCTATGTCAACGTCGGCTCAGGAGTCGTTGTTCAAAAAACACCCGACCAAGCCAAGACAACAATAGACAGTCAAATAAAGCAACTACAAGAGGCCCGCCTACATATCACAGCACAAATCGAAACCATGAACCAACAACTCATGTCCCTCTTCCAAGAAGTGCAAAAAGCACAAGAAAAAGAAGAAAAGCAAGAAAAGAAAAAGTAATTAAAGAGACAGAACTACAAACAATAATGAAGGATTCTAACGAAATAAATATGCCGAGATGGCTAGAAAGGACATTTGGATTTTTCTATAGTCCAATGGCCCTTGCGCATGCAACAAGCTTTGGAACATATTGTAGCGTTATGTATAGCGAACCAGTAGAAAATTTCATAAGAATGACCAAACCTATCGACCCAGAAACTCCACGCATGGGCGGGACAATAACCGAAAGATTCTTATTTGGCTTCAAGGGCATACGTNATGCAATGGGGCTCAGAAAAGAACCCCCCAAACCAATAACAGAATAACCAACCAGGTCGTTTTCTATTATCTACTTATGTTTCCCCGCCTTTCCCCAGAAACTAACCCTCAGAAAACACAACCGGCTTCTTACTCGGAAACACATAATCCTCACCCATAATCGCTGTCTCAACTTTCTGAATCGAACCAGAAAACTGCTGAGTAATCTCGCCAATAATCTCATTATACTCTTCATACGAGGAACACATAGTCTCCAACTCAATATCCCACGGAGAAATTTGCTTCACCAGGTGAACTGTGTGATGGTTGTCTCTGGTATGGGCCATTAAATCTTCAAGATCGTTATCACTCAGGTTGTGAAAATACAAAAACGTCTTATAAAATTCATAACCCAGTTTCTGATAATTCAAAGCGATTGTGTATTTTGGGATGATCTCTTTCTGCTCCATCCTCCTCATCCTCAGTCTAACCTTATCCACACTAGTATTCAAGTCGTGAGCGATAGAAGCAATATTCTCCCGACCATTCTTAAATAAAACCTTAAGAATCTGTTTACTTAAAGGGTCAAGCTCAACCTGTTCAGGATGCTTGAACATAGTTAGCCATTCAGTCTGCGTCTCATAAAGAAATGTCTTATCATGAACATGAACACTCACTAAACTTCCTGTCTTACTATCTAAGATCAAATCCTTAAATTCCGAGAATAGTTCATTCTTAAGATCAAAGAACTCTTGATTAGATTGAACGAAATACGTCAGCCCCGCATTCCACGCCCCTTCTGCTAAACCAAGCCAAAACAATCTCTTATCTTTCTTGACTTTCTCAATAAATCTCTTCCGCTGCTCTGGCTTATTCGCCAGAGTCAGATAAATCTTCGCCGTCTGATATCCCAACTTTGTGGGATCAATCCATGTGGTAAAACCAAGAATAACTTCATCATCAACCAACTTCTTAATCCGATACCGAACCGATTCCTTCGACCGCCGCACCTTCTTCGCCAACACCGTGTCAGCAATCCGGCAATTCTTATCCAATTCAAACAGAATCCTTCGATCTATTTTGTCAAGCTTATATGCCATATTACACATAAATTGACTTTCTTTATAAATATTTCCATGAAAAGCATAAAATATCATAATATAAATTAACTATCTTGGGAATTACTACTCTTCCATGACAAAAACATACACGTCATTGGAAGAAATGGATCGAGAGATCCAAAGAACGCTTATGCAGTCTCCAAAAGTCCCAACAGCACTCATAGCAGGGCATTTCCCCATTGTGAATCAAAACCAAGCAGGAACGGAATATGATGATCTCTTCGGTATTTTCCAAGAAAGAACATTCGAATCTGGCTGTAAAATCGTAGCAGAATCCAAGAAACGTAGCGGAAACCATAAACTAGCTCTCCTTTGTGACGATCACACCGGAACAGGAAACAGCCAGTGGTATCTCCCAGAGAACGATGCAGATCTCTTCGCACAAAAAGTAGCAAGAGGAGTAAAAGAATTCTACCAAAACTTTCAAATGCCAGACAACTATCAGGAAATAATGGATAAACACAGCATAACCACAGATGATTTCATCAATGGCGGTGCAGAGAGATCCTTGCTTTTCTCTGAAGGACAATACCGCCGTCAATTTGCAGAAGAACGACCTGGACAAAAGGTGAACTGTGCAGGAGAATACGAGCTCATCTTAAGAGATCTAGCTGAGAAGGGAACCACAAGAGTCGTGACGTATGCACCTCAAAGGTGCTACGGGCCAACATGCAATGCTGTCAACAACCTCGGAGCAAATTGGAAAAAGACAACCGGAAGGAAATCTCCCCTAAGGGTTACCCACATTTACCTTCCAACAGGGCAGAGGTCAGATACCAATGAAATGCTTGATACTCCAGAAAAATTAGAACGGGCAGCAAATGAAGTTCTCGGAGGAATCCATGTCAAGACTTGGGGTTAATCATTCTTCTGAGCTTTCACAAACTCATCCCAACTCTTCCTCCCCAATTCCGAAATCACGCCCTTCAAAAACCTCTTCCCCACAAACTCAAAAGCAGGATTCCTCACTCTAACATTTCTAGGAGCCCCTGCCCAAACCTCATCAAAATCCCTCTCTTCAATCTTCACACCCTTCGGAGCAAACTTCCAAGAATCAGCAACCACCCAAACAGGAACTCGACGCAAACTAGCCAACCGAGCAATAGCCTCACTCCCTACTTTATTAACAACTCCTTTCTTCAACAAAGCATCCGCCCCCAACAAAACAACATCAGCCTTCTCCAAAGCCTCATCCATCCCACTATCAACAAACGTCTCCACAGAAACACCAGCCCTACTCAAATCCCGAGCCGTCTTCCGTCCCTGATACAATGGCCGAGCCTCAGTGTGCACCACAGAAAACTTCTTCTTCCGCCGCAAAGCAATCAACGCCTTCAACACATTCGTCGAATGGCAATGCGTCATCACCACCAACTTCTTCTTTCCTCGCAAAAGCTTCTCAACCTCAGCATTCATCTTCTTCTGAGCCGAATCAAAATGCCCCATCACTTCCGAAGCAGGAACTCCTTCCTCCAAAAGTTTCACAACATGCGCCAACATCGGCTCCGTCGGCCGTAGCGACAACAACTTCTTCTCTGTTGTAGCTCCAGGCGCAAGCCGCCAAGCCCGAACAGCAGCCTTAGCAATATTCGTCGCCCCTTGTATTTTCACGATTTTGATATCAGTATAAATCTGTTGCAACCCCTTCTTTCCAACCATGCGAACAAAACACACACAACCTATATAAACCTCATCCTCCATCAAACAAAAAGAGGCAAATAAAAAAGATGTTAGAAATGCTCATCAATCCAAAAAAAGCAGAAAGGCACCCCTGGGAAATGCTCTTCATCGGAATGCTCTACGCCTCCCTCTCCATCTTATTAGTAGAATGGATCTTCTCCCAAGACACCGTCCTCTCCCAATACTCAGGAATCTTAGTCGTCACCTTCACCGTCATGTTCTCCCTTCCCTTCATGTATTTCACCTTGAGATACGAAGAAGAAAAAATCAGAACAAGTCAAGGAACCTTCTCACTTCTCAAAGAGCACAAGCGAGCTATCTACGCTTTCCTCTGGCTCTTCGTCGGTTTCGTCATCGCCTTCGCCTTCTGGTATGCGATCCTCCCAACAAACCAAAGTTTCAAAGCTCAAATAGAAACCTATTGCCTCATCAACCGTCCGACCAATTTTGATAAATGCGTCAACCAATACCAAACCTACGACGCCCCAGGAACCGCAAACGCCTCCGGCGCCCAAAGACTCTTCCTCATCTTCGCCAACAACATCTACGTCCTCGTCTTCACCCTCATCTTCTCACTCATCTTTGGAGCGGGCGTCATATTCGTCCTGGCTTGGAATGCAAGCGTGATCGCCGCAGCAATAGGGATATTCACGCAGGGGCAACTCTCGCAGATACCGTTCGGTCTCTTCAGATATATGCTCCATGGCATTCCCGAAATAGGATCATACTTCATCGTAGCGCTAGCTGGGGGAATTGTCTCGACAGCAGTCATCAAACACGAAACAGGAACAGAGAAATTCTGGCAAGTCCTCCAAGACTCCCTCCACCTCATCATCCTCGCCGTCATCGTCCTCTTCCTCGCAGCGTTGATGGAAGTTTTCATCACTCCTATTTTCTTCTAGAAAGATTTATATAACTGTCTTCAACAAAAAAGAGTATGCAACAGAGATACTACACCATAGATATGGAAGAAGTCCTAGAAAGGAACACGGACGAAGCCCCAATGAAAACAAAGATAGCATTCGATACCGATAAAAGAGGGGGTGTAGTTGTAGGTCGCAGACAAAATGCGTCACTATCGGAAGAGAGAGCTAACCAGGTTTGGGAGTTATTTATTGGAAACGATTCACCTGTAAGAAATTTAGAAAGATACACAGGGACATTTCCTGTGGTAACGGGATTTAGCTCCTCACCGATATCAGAAGAGTCATATAATCACTATGTCCAAGGCGGCTAAGGAAAGGCTCAATCTTTAAATAACTCGCAATCTTCCCAGCGTCATGAACACCCTCAAAACCTATCGAAACACCATCAACACATTCATCAAAAAAGACTTCCCATCCTTAAGAAAAGAAAAAATAATCCTTAAAGAAAAAAA